>USDH01000019.1 GCA_900553415.1 uncultured Collinsella sp.
AGACACTCGTCGTCGACACCTCCGAGTATCGCAAGGTCGACGGCGGCCTTTCTTGCCTGTCGCTGCGCTTCTAACGCGATAGCTGTAACAGTCTGATGATCGCTTGACCGATGGCCCGGCACCCGATTCGGGACGTCCGGGCCATCTTTCGTTCGATCACATGATGAAGGGGGTGCACATACAATGGCCTCTAAAGCTCAAAATGAAGAGATTATCGACCCTAATGGCCTCGATCTCTTCCGTCTGACCATGATGGTCATTACCGCCAGTATTTGTGGCGGCATCTTTTCGCTTGCCGGCGATATGGCAGCAGGCGGGGCAAATACCGGTGCGGTTATCGTCTCGTGGGGAATTTGCTTTATTGGCGTCTTTGCGCTGATGATGGTGTTCAACGGTTTGTCTCAGGCCCGTCCCGACCTGACCGGCGGCATCTATGCATACGCTGCGGCCGGTTTTGGCGATTACATTGGATTCAACTCCGCTTGGGGCTACTGGATCAGCGCATGTCTTTCCAACGTGAGCTTTGCGCTCTTGCTATTTAGCGCGCTGGGCTATTTCTTCCCTGCGTTTGGCGCGGGTAACAACCTGCTTTCTATCGTCTGCGCCAGCGTGTTTTTGTGGTTCCTTACCGCCCTTGTGCTTCGTGGCGTTAAGGAGGCTGCGGGCATTAACACGATCGTCACGTTGGCGAAGCTGGTGCCGCTGGGGCTCTTTGTGCTGAGTATCGTGCTCCTGGGTAAGTTCAACGTCGATATCTTTATGGACAACTTCTGGGGAGAGCCGGCTGGTCCTGGCTTTGGCGAGCAGGTTGTCTCGACCATGATCGCCCTTGTCTGGGTCTTCACGGGCATCGAGGGCGCTGTCGTTATCTCAGGCCGTGCAAAGTACGTGCGTGACGTCGGCCGCTCGACGGCGTTCGGATTTGCGGCTGTATTCACGCTGTATCTGATCATCTCGATGCTGTCGCTCGGCATTATGCCGCGCGAGGAGATGGCACAGCTTGCAACGCCCTCCATGGCGGGAATTCTCGAGTGCGCAATCGGTCCGGTTGGTGCTGCCATCGTAAACCTTGGCGTTATCCTTTCGTTGGTCGGCGCGCTGCTGGGCTATGTCATCATTGCGTCCGAGACGCCGTTCGAGGCGGCGCGCCAGGGATCCTTCCCTCTGGCGTTTGCCAAGACGAACAAGCACGACGCCCCGGTGGTAACGGTTCTCGTGAGCTCCGGTATTACGCAGCTCTTCTTGATCGTGTCGTATGTGGCGGCGAGCACCTACCAGTTCTTCTATAGCTGCGCAGTCAACACGATTCTGGTTCCGTATGTCTGCTCAGCTGCCTATTACATGGTGATTGGCTGGAAGAACGAGCATCTTGACGGGCCGCATGCGCCCAGCGTCGGCAAAGCCCGCTTCTTCGGTACGCTCGGCTTCATCTACACATTGTTCCTTGTGTGGTCGACGGGGCTCCAGGGCGTCATGATCACGACGATCCTATTTGCCCCGGCCATTCCCGTCTACATTGTGGGCGAGCGCGGGCGCGGCAAGCAGGTGCTTCCGCATCTGCACGACAAACTGATCGCAGCAGTGGTCATTGTCGTGGCGATCATCTCGCTGTATCTGCACTTTGCCGGCATTGCGCCGATTGTCTAAGACTATGGCGAGTTTCATTGTTTGGTAAGCCGGCGGGCATCGCGTATCGGTGCTGCTTGGCACTCCATAACTGATGTGGGTCTCTATAACGTGCCTTTGGGAGCGCCCACCAAGCCCGCGCAGGTGACATTTGTTGCCAGCGCGGGCTTTTGTTGTTGCGGCGAAATGCTGCCGGCAGCTGGGGACGTTCCTATTGTGCCGGCATCCTGGGACACTCCTTGGATGTTCCGCATGCGACGGAGGGAACGGATCATTTTGTCGAGGGGCGGGCGGCTGTTTCGGTCCTCGGGGAAACCGCATCCCGTTTCGTTCCGGAGTGGGATTCGGTTTCCGCAGCAGGCCCGTCTGGGAAGCAATGGCCCAGAATCCCCCTTGCACCGATCTGTCGATTGAACATCGTTGCACGTTCGCGCTATCATGCATGATTAAATTGGTTAGCCGTGGCAAACGGTTAGCCAAGGTAAACAAAATGCAACGCCCTGTGGGCGCCGGGGGAGGAACACGGACGTGAAGCTCGATACACTCGAGATTGGAAAGGACGCCGTTGTCGCATCGGTGGCATCGGACGATCAGGCACTCCGACAGCATATTTTGGACATGGGCCTAACGCCGGGCACCGAAGTCACCATGATGAAGTACGCCCCCATGGGCGACCCGCTCGAGATTCGCCTGCGTGGCTACGAGCTGACACTGCGCAAGGACGATGCCGCTCGCATCGAGCTCGTGGGTATTCACGACACCGATACGGGTCCGCGCGCTAACGCCGCAATCGGCACGACGGAGCATCCGGCCCTGGGCGAGGGAACGTATTCGCCCCGTGCGGCAAAGACGGCCGTGCCCGAGGGCGCGCCGCTGCACTTTGCCCTCGCCGGCAACCAAAACTGCGGCAAGACCACGTTATTCAACCAGCTGACGGGCTCCAACCAGCACGTCGGTAACTTTCCCGGCGTGACGGTCGACCGCAAAGATGGCACCATCCGTAACCATCCCGAGGCGAGCGTTACCGACCTGCCTGGCATTTACTCCCTGTCGCCGTACACAGGCGAAGAGGTCGTGAGCCGTCAGTTCATCCTTGACGAGCGCCCGGACGCCATCATCGACATCATTGACGCCACCAACATCGAGCGTAACCTGTACCTGACACTGCAGCTCATGGAGCTTGACCGTCCTATGGTCATCGCGCTCAACATGATGGACGAGGTGACCGCCAACGGCGGCGCCGTAGACGTCAACTTGCTCGAGAGCCTGATGGGCGTGCCCGTTGTCCCCATTAGCGCTGCCCGCAACGAGGGCATCGGCGAGTTGGTGGACCACGCCCTGCACGTGGCACGGTTCCGCGAGCGCCCTGGTCGCCTGGACTTTTGTGCGCCCGACGGTCCGGACGGCGGTGCGCTGCATCGCTGCATCCACGGTATTGCTAACCTGATCGAGGACCATGCCGTGACGGCGCACATTCCGGTGCGCTTTGCGGCGACCAAACTGGTCGAGGGCGATGAGCTGGTAACCGAGGCGCTTCACCTGGATCGCAATGAGCTCGACGCTATCGAGCACATCATTACCCAGATGGAGGGCGAGGCCGGCACCGACCGCCTATCTGCGCTGGCCGATATGCGTTTTAGCTTTATCGGCGACGTGTGCGGGCGTTGCGTCGTCAAGCCGCACGAGAGCCGCGAGCACGTGCGCTCCGTCAAGATTGACCGCATCCTGACAGGTCGTTACACAGCCATTCCGGCGTTCCTGGTGATCATGGGCCTCGTCTTTTGGCTGACGTTTGGCGTGATCGGCGCGGCGTTGCAAGGGCTCATGGAGGACGGCATCGCTGCCGTCATCGCCTCGGCCGATGCGGGTCTCAAGGCGTTCGGCACCAACGACGTGGTGCGCTCGCTGGCTGTTGACGGCGTGCTTACGGGCGTGGGCAGCGTGCTGACCTTCCTGCCGATTATCGTCGTGCTCTTTTTGTTCCTCTCCATTCTGGAAGACTCGGGCTACATGGCGCGCGTTGCCTTTGTCATGGATAAGGTGCTGCGTCGTTTTGGCCTGTCGGGCCGTAGCTTCGTGCCCATGCTCGTCGGTTTTGGCTGCACCGTGCCGGCTATCATGTCGACCCGTACGCTCCCATCCGAGCACGACCGCAAGATGACGGTCATGCTCACACCGTTCATGAGCTGCTCGGCCAAGCTGCCAGTTTACGGCTTGCTGTGCGGGGCGTTTTTCCCACAGGCGACGGTTCCCGCCATGGTCTCGCTCTATCTGATTGGTATTGCGGTTGGTTGCATTGCGGCTTTGGTGCTCAACCGTACGGCATTTAAGGGCGACCCGGTGCCGTTTATCATGGAGCTTCCCAATTACCGCCTGCCGAGTATTAAGACGACGGTGATGCTGGCATGGGATAAGGCCAAGGACTTTATCACCAAGGCCTTTACCATTATCTTTGCCGCTACGGTAGTCATCTGGTTCCTGCAGACGTTCGATATCCGCTTTAACGTGGTCGCTGACCAGTCGCAAAGCCTGCTTGCCGGTCTGGGTAGCATCATCGCGCCGGTGCTGACCCCGCTCGGCTTTGGCGACTGGCGCGCCTCGACGGCACTCGTTACGGGACTCATTGCCAAGGAGAGCGTCATATCGACACTCACGGTGCTTTTGGGCGCGACCTCGCCCGCGGCACTGTCGACCATGTTTTCGCCGTTTACCGCCTACGTGTTCCTGGTCTTTACGCTGCTGTACCCGCCCTGCGTGGCGTCCATCGGCGCCGTCAAGAGCGAGTTGGGCGCGCGCTATGCCGTTGCCGTGTTCGCGTTTCAGGTGACGGTCGCCTGGATCGTGGCGTTTGTCGTGCATTCGGCGGGCATATTGCTGGGGTTGGCTTAGCTATTTATTGACGGCGCAACCCCTGTGTATTGAGTTGATTGCGGTCCCGCATCTGTACTGACGGATGCGGGACCGTTGCTATATAATCGCCCACCGCTCAAGACAATCGGAGAGGTTTTCCTATATGGCTCAGGCAAGACAAGATGGCATCTCACTCAAGCAGTGGTTCCCGCTTATCGGGCTCGCCTGTTGCGCGTTCGTATTCAACACGTCGGAGTTCATGCCCATTGGCCTTCTGACTGATATTGCCGCGTCGTTCTCGCTCACCGAGGCCCAGGCCGGCATCATGATCTCGGTCTACGCCTGGGGCGTCATGCTGCTGTCGTTGCCGCTTATGGTGTTTGCCTCGCGCTTCGAGTTCAAGCGTATGCTGCTCGGCGTGCTTGCCGTGTTCTCGCTGGGTCAGTTCCTGTCCGCCGTGGCGCCTACCTATCCTATTTTGGTTTGCGCGCGTCTGGTGGTCGCCTGCGCGCATGCCGTGTTCTGGTCGGTCGCCTCGATCATGGCCTCGCGCCTGGTTGACAGTCGCCACGGGGCGCTCGCCATTAGCATGATCGCCACGGGCTCGTCCATCGCGCAGATCTTTGGCCTGCCGATCGGCCGCGCCATCGGACTGGCCGTGGGCTGGCGCATGACATTCGCCGTGGTCGGGGCCCTCTCGGCTGTCGCGGTTGTCTACCAGGCCGCGGTGTTCCCGGCCATGCCGGTGGGCGAGCGCTTTACGCTCAAACAGCTTCCCGAGCTGCTCAAGAACCCGTTCCTCATCGCGCTTTATGCGGTCACGGTCTTTATGGCGACCGGCTATTATACGGGTTACAGCTATATCGAGCCGTTCCTGGCACAGGTCGCGCACGTCGACGCGGGCGCCATCACCATGACGCTGACGGCGTTCGGCTGCTCTGGCCTGCTCGGAAGCTGGCTGTTTGGCCGCCTGTTCGATGGGCACCGGTTCCCGTTTCTCGCGATTACGCTCTCCGGCGTGCCGGTGGCTCTGCTGCTCATGGGTCCGGTTGCACCGTCGCTCGTCGCCGTTCTCGCTGTTTGCGCGCTATGGGGCTGCTGCTCCACGGCCTTTAACGTGGCGTTTCAGGCCGAGCTCATCAAGTACACGCCGGCGGATTCGTCGGCTGTCGCCATGTCGATCTTCTCGGGCCTGTTCAATCTCGGTATTGGTACGGGCACGGCGATTGGTGGCGCCGTGGTGTCGGGTCCCGGTATCGCTTGGATCGGCTTCGTGGGCGGGGCGATTACTGTCGTGGGCGTCATCCTCGCCATCACCGTGCTGTTCCCGGCCATACGCCGTGCAAAGCCCGTCGCCTAATCACGTTCCCTCATCAGTTGCGGTGGAATAGTTCCTGTTTAAGGCCTCTGAAGGCCCAAGCAGGAACTATTCCACCGCAACTTATTTTGGGGAAGAGGATGCAAGCTGGGCATACAATGGATGTCGTTGTGTTGAGCTTACCGGGAGGTTGCTATGTGGGCATACGAGACGACGTTCTATCAGATCTATCCGCTGGGCTTTTGCGGAGCTCCGCGCGAGAATGCCGCGCCCGTTGCCGAGGATGAGCTCGCCCAGGCCGCCGATGCCACAGCTAGCCCCGATGCCCCCATCATGAAGATCGCCCAATGGGCCGACTACCTGCAAGAGCTCGGCATCGGTGCTGTGCTCATTAACCCGCCGCTCGAATCTGACAGCCATGGCTACGACACGCGCAGCCTGCGCCATATTGACCGTCGCCTGGGTGGGGATGCCGATTTTGCCGCCGTATGCGAGACGCTGCACGCCCATGGCATCCGCGTGGTGCTCGATGCTGTCTTTAACCACGTCGGCCGCGGTTTTTGGGCCTTCCGCGACGTGCAGGAGCGTAAGTGGGACTCGCCCTACAAGGACTGGTTCCACATTAGCTTTGACGGCGACTCCTGCTATGGCGACGGCTTTTGGTACGAGGGCTGGGAAGGCCATTTTGAGCTTGTGAAGCTCAACTTGCAAAACCCCGCCGTGGTCGATTACCTGCTTGAGTCCGTGCGTCGCTGGGCCGAGGGCTTTGGCATCGACGGCCTGCGCTTGGACGTCGCCTATATGCTCGATCGCGATTTTATGCGCCGCCTGCATACTTTTACCCGTGAGCTCAAGCCCGATTTTGTGCTGATTGGTGAGACGCTCCACGGCGACTACAACCAGATCGTCAATGACGAGATGCTTGACTCCTGCACCAACTACGAGTGCTACAAGGGCCTGTACTCCAGCTTTAACTCGGTCAACATGTTCGAGATCGCCCACTCGCTGCATCGCCAGTTTGGCGGTGACCCGTGGTGCATTTATCGTGGCAAGCATCTGCTGTCGTTTGTCGACAACCACGATGTGCCGCGCCTGGCGAGCATCCTTACCGACAAGTCCTGTCTGCGCCCCGCTTATGGCATGCTCTTTGGCATGCCGGGCATTCCGTGCGTCTACTATGGCAGCGAGTGGGGGATTCCTGGCGAAAAGGGTGGCCCCGATGGCGACTGGGCGCTGCGACCTGCGCTCGATGAGCCTGCGCCCAACGAGCTGACGGCCTTCATCAAGCAGCTCGCGCACCTGCGCTCGGCAGACGACGCGGCGGCCCGTGCCCTCAACTATGGTGCCTATCGCAACGTGGTGATCCAGAACAAGCAGCTGCTGTTCGAGCGCGCCTGTGATGACGCGACGGTGCTCGTGGCGGTGAACGCCGTGGGCGAGCCTTACGCCTTTGGCGCCGGCGAGCTCAACGGGTCCTTTGTCGACCTGCTTGCCGACGATGCGCCCACGGTCGAGCTGACGGGTGCCCTTGAGCTTGCACCCTACGAGGTGCGCTATCTGTTGAGAGCCTAACCCATGGCCGTGTCTGACGAGGACTATCAACATATTGAGCATGGGTTTGAGCCTGTGTTCGACCAGCGCTCGCGCGTTTTGGTGCTGGGGTCGTTTCCCTCGGTGCTCTCGCGTGCAAATGCCTTTTATTACGGCAACCCTCAGAATCGCTTTTGGCGTGTGATGGCTGCGTGCCTCGGTGTGCCTGTGCCGCCCAACGAGGGCGATCCTTTGGCAAGCGGTGAGCCCGCGACGCTCGATGCCTCCATTGCCGCCAAGCGGGCCATGCTGCTGAACGGCGGCGTGGCCCTGTGGGATGCAATCGAGGGCTGCGACATTAAGGGCTCGAGCGACGCGAGCATTCGCAACGTTGTGCCGGCACATATCGAGCGCATTACCGATGCCGCGCCGATCGAGGTCGTTGTCTGTAACGGCGGTACGGCAGGGCGACTCTACAAACGCTACTTGCAAGATCGGACGGGGTTGCCCGCCGTCGTCCTGCCCTCGACAAGTCCTGCCAATGCCGCCTGGCGACTGGAGCGTCTTGTCGAGCGTTGGCACGAAGCCGTTGACTGGGCTGTTATTTAATTTAGATTTTTGTTTGAGCGTGGGCGCCCAGACGTTTCAGAACGCCTCGCCAGATCGGCGCGGGCACGGCTGGCTCGGCGCAAACCATGCCGTCGGCGTCGACGTTGGCGGCATTGCCGCCGCCAAGTCGCTGTGCATGCTCGACGGAGCAGCCCATGCGCACGGCGCCCACGAGCTTGTCCATGGCCTCCGAAAACGGTCGCCGCAAGAGTCCCATGCGCGGGGAATGGCGAAGCGCTGCGATGCCGCTGCCGGCGCAGATGGCAACGCCGCCACACCACAATTGGTCATGGCGCTCACATGCCTTGTGCAGGCGAACGGCGGTCCCACGCGCCTGCTCAGTGCCCTCTTGTGCGGCTCGAATCGCGGCATAGACGCGCGTTCCCGTACCGCCAAAGCGCTCAAGCGCCTGCTCGATAGCAGTCAACGTCTCATCGTCAGCCACATCTTCAATGGCCAGCACGATGCCATCGGCAACGCTGCCGGCGTCATTTGCCTTCAAGTCGACCGGGCGGGGGAGTGCGGTGCCGGAAAGTTGAGCATAGGCGGCGATGGCATCCTGCAGGTCCCAGAGCAAAAACTCAAGATCGGCGCTATTGGGAATGCTGATATACGCAATGGTCTGCAACGTTTTTGGTACATCGCCGCGCGCGGTCGTCTCCATACCGCCTCCTTTCCGGTTGGTTTCCGTTTAGGTTACACCGTCTGACGGCGCCCCACCGCGCTATCCTAGTGCAACCCTTACGAAAGGAATGCCATGCGTCTGCCCATGAATACCTCGCTTGCCACGCTTAAGCCCTCCGGCATCCGTCGGATTAACGCGCTCGCTGCCCAGCACCCGGGATGCATTGCGCTCGCGCTCGGCGAGCCCGATTTTCCCACGCCCGATGTGATTAGCGCCGAGGTGACCGCCGCGCTGGGCCGCGGCGACACGCACTATCCGCCCAACAACGGCCGTCCCGCCCTGCGCGAGGCGTTGTCTGCCTACATGGGGGACGCGGGCCTGGCGTTTTCGGCCGACGAGGTCATCCTGACCGACGGCGCGACCGAGGCCCTGTCGGCAACACTCATGGCTATGCTCAACCCCGGCGACGAGGTCATTATCCCCACGCCGGCCTTTGGCCTGTACGAGAGCATCGTCGTGGCCAACCACGCCAAAGCGGTCTTTTTGGATACGGAGCCTGCGCAATTCCAGATTGACGAGGACGCGCTTCGTGCCTGCGTGACGCCGGCGACCAAGGCTATCGTCATATGTTCGCCCAATAACCCCACGGGCTGCATCCTCAACGCGGCCTCGCTCGACGCCGTGGCGCGCGTGGCAGAGCAGGCGGGCATCTACGTAGTCTGCGACGACGTATATAACCGCCTGGTCTACGTGGGCGGCTACGAGCGATTTGCCCAGCGCCACCCGGAGCTACGCGAACAGACGGTGGTCATCGAGAGCTTCTCCAAGCCCTGGGCCATGACCGGTTGGCGCCTGGGCTGGCTCGCAGCGGCAGCTCCCGTCATCGCCGAGATCGCAAAGGCCCACCAATACCTAGTATCGAGCGCCGTCTCCTTTGAGATGGACGCCGCAACGCGAGCCCTGACCGTCGACCCAACCCCCATGCTTAAAGTCTACCGAGCTCGTCGCAAACGTGTACTCGCAGCCTTAAACGCCATGGGCCTCGACGTAGTGGAACCGGCAGGCGCCTTCTACGCCTTCCCCAGCATCAAACAATTCGGCCTAACCAGCGAAGACTTCTGCATCAAAGCCATCGAAGAAGCCAACGTAGCCCTAGTCCCGGGCGACTGTTTCGGCACCGAAGGCCACATCCGCCTAAGCTACTGCGTAAGCGATGAAAATCTGGACAAGGGCCTCCGCCGCCTGTCCACCTTCATTTCGACTTTGTAGTCCTCAGGGACGCAACACATCAGCCCACCGACATAAGGGTTATGCGTGGGGGCGTCGCTCAACGGACACGAGGATTCGCAACAAAACTACCGTAGCTCCGGTCCGAGGGGCCGGGTTGAGATTTTCGTAGATTCCGCACGAGCCGAAGGCCACTTAATGTGGCCTTCGTGCGAGCCAGGACTTGACCGAGCGAAAATCTCAACCCGGCCCCTCGGACCGGAGCGTATGCAGGGTTTGTGTACGAATCCTCGTGTCCGTTGACCGACGCCGGGGTCCCCGCCATAATACTTTCGGTTCACGCACGAATCCGCTGCCAGAGACAGCCGGTGCAAACGGGCATCGCCCGCGAGCTTAATGGGACATCCCGCCAGCCGAGGTGGTCGAGTAGATATGTCTTCTCGCCCCCGTCGCTCATGCAGCGCGGGGGCTTTCTTTTTGGACATGCCCCCGTCACGTCCTTGTGGCGGACCGTGCCCGGAAAGAATTCGAGGAGGTGTAATTCATGCCCCAGCAGTACAAAATCGACAAGGTTGCAGAGATCGAGTCCCGTATCGCCGAGAACGCCGGTCTGTTCGTCGTCAACTACAACGGTCTGACGGTTAAGCAGGCTCAGGAGCTGCGTCATCAGCTTCGCGAGTGCGGCGCCGAGATGAAGGTCTACAAGAACAACCTGGTCAAGATCGCCCTCAAGAACCAGGAGCAGCCCGAGCTCGACGAGATCCTCGCCGGCCCCGTCGCTTATGTGTTCTACGAGTCCGAGCCGGTCGAGGCCGCTAAGGCCCTTAAGGACTTCTCTGCTAAGTCCAAGGGCGTCCTTGAGATCAAGGGCGGTATCTCCGACGGCAAGGCCGTTTCCGCTGATGATGTTAAGGCTATCGCCGAGCTGCCCACCAAGGATCAGCTTCTCGGTCAGATCGCCGGTCTCATCTCCGGTTTCGCTCGCGACATCGCTGTCTGCGTCAACGGCGTTTCCTCTGGTCTCGCTCGTTCGATCCAGCAGGTCTCCGAGCAGAAGGCAGCCTAGTCGCTGTTTTCACCCGCGGCGGCAACGCCGCACCCCTGGCGCATTCGCGCCGTGTTTTAACTGATCTCCGTGCACAGACACGGAAACCGAAAGGACTTAGAAATGGCTAAGCTTACCACCGATGAGATCATCGATGCTCTTAAGGAAATGACCCTTCTCGAGGCTTCCGAGCTCGTTAAGGCTATCGAGGACACCTTCGGCGTTTCCGCCGCTGCTCCTGCCGCCGTTGTCGCCGCTCCCGCTGCTGGCGCTGCTGAGGCCGAGGAGAAGACCGAGTTTGACGTCGTGCTCGAGGGCTTCGGCGACAACAAGATCCAGGTCATCAAGGCCGTCCGTGAGCTCACCAACCTTGGCCTGAAGGAGGCCAAGGAGGTCGTCGAGGGCGCTCCCAAGGCTGTTCTCGAGGGTGCCAAGAAGGAGGACGCCGAGGCTGCCAAGGAGAAGCTCGAGGCTGCTGGCGCTGCTGTCACCCTCAAGTAATCAGGCTTTCTCGCCAGATTTCTTTGCAGACGGGGTTCGCATTGCGAGCCCCGTCTTTTTTGTTATGACACCTCTATTTTGCTGGCTCGGCATGCAAATTTGCTGCCGTTTGCGGTGTTTTGGGGTCGCTACCGTTGGACGATAAAATTGCACCATTCGCGCAATAATTTGCGTTGACCTGCTGAAGAATGGCGCTTGCCTGCATTAACGTTAATTAACAGCGGTAAGATACCTCGGTATCGCAATTTAGTCTGCGGCCGATGAGCCGCACGCACGGGCGCTATTTGCGCCTGCGAAAGGATCCTTGAATACTATGAAGGCAATCATCCCCGCCGCCGGTCTTGGCACGCGTTTTCTGCCTGGCACCAAGTGCACGCCCAAAGAGATGCTGCCGGTTCTCGACAAGCCGGTCATCCAGTATGTCGTCGAGGAGGCGCTCGACCCCGAGGAGGTCGACGACGCCATCATCGTTACCTCGCCCGGCAAGCCGGAGCTGCTGAACTACTTCCAGCCCGACCGTTCGCTCGAGAACCTGCTGCGCGAGCGCGGTAAGGACGCCTACGCCGACGCTGTCGCCCATGCGGGCGGTATGCCGGTCGACTTCCGCTATCAGTACGAGCCCAAGGGTCTCGGTCACGCCATTCGTTCTGCCGCCGACGCTGTGGCGGGGGAGAACTTCTTGGTTCTTCTGGGCGACTACGTTGTGCCCAACCGTGATATCTGCGACAAGATGCTTGCCGTCTCCAAGGAGCACGGTGGCGCTTCGGTTATCGCCGTTGCCGCGTGTGCTCCCGAGGAGGTCAGCCGCTACGGCGTTATCGCCGGCGATCGCGTGGGCTCTCTCGAGGGCTTTGAGAATGCTGCCGACGACGAGCCGGGTGCCGTGTGGCGCATCGGCGGTCTGGTTGAGAAGCCTGCCCCCGAGGCGGCTCCGTCCAACCTGTACATCGTCGGTCGCTACCTCCTGTCTCCGCTGGTCATGGACCTGCTGGCCGATCAGCAGGCCGGTAAGGGCGGCGAGATCCAGCTGACCGACGCCATGGCCCGTTCGCTCGATCGCGAGGCCATGTATGCCGTCGTCATCGACCCGCTGTCGGGCTACGACACCGGTACCCCCTCTGGCTGGATGGCCACCAACGCCCTCATGGCTGCAAGCGATCCTCGCTTCGCCGGTGCCTTCTGGGACGCCATCGACGAGCGCGGCGGCTTGATGCGCAAGTAGGCCTTCGGGCAACGATATTTACGGGCGCGGATCTCGGTTCGCGCCCGTTTTTTATAAGAGCTGCGATTGCCGGCTCTCTGTTCACAGAAAATATATGAACAGGTGTTCGATGCATATATATCTACCTGCGTGTTTTCTGACGAAAAACTTTGCTACTCCAAAAACTCAATCGCGTCAAGGCTTTTCTTGCTCAACGGTCGGTACCTGATAAACTATTAGGTTGCGATAACTGGCGAAGCTATGCCTCGCCAATCCACCGAGCATTTCCGTGAAGGAGGAAAAACCTGGTGACCTACGCATACACTGCCACTGAGCGCAAGCGCGTCAGCTTCGGGAAAATCCCGGAGGCCATGGAGCTCCCCAACCTTATCTCTGTTCAAAGGGAATCCTTTGAGCGTTTTAAGGACGAGGGCCTTCGTGAGGCGTTCAAGGAATCCAGCCCCATCCAGAGCCAGAACCATGTTCTCGAGGTTACCTTCGGCGAGCATCAGTTCGGCGACCCCGCGCACACCGTCGAGGAGTGCCGCGAGAAGGATATGACCTATCAGGCTCCGCTTCTGACCGACGTCCGTCTTACCAACAAGGAGACCGGCGAGATCAAGGAGCAGCTCGTCTTCATGGGCGACTTCCCCATGATGACCGATCAGGGCACCTTCATCATCAACGGTACCGAGCGTATCGTCGTCTCGCAGCTCGTCCGCTCCCCGGGCGTGTACTACAGCTCCGAGATGGATTCGGGCAAGCAGATCTACAAGGCCCAGATCATCCCGTCCCGCGGTGCCTGGCTTGAGTTTGAGGTCGACAAGCGCGACCAGCTCATGGTCTCCATTGACCGTAAGCGCAAGCAGAGCGCCACGATGTTCCTGCGCGCCCTTGGCATCGCCGTCACCAACGATGACATCATCGAGCTGCTTGGCAACTCCGATGTGATCAAGCGCACCCTGGAGCGCGACACCGCCCTCACCCGCGAGGACGCCCTCATCGAGATCTACCGTCGCCTGCGCCCGGGCGAGCCTCCCACCGTGGACGCTTCCCGCAGCCTGCTCGAGGGCCTGCTCTTCAACCCGCAGCGCTACGATCTGGCCCGCGTCGGTCGTTACAAGGTCAACAAGAAGCTCAACCTCACCACCGAGGAAGAGGTCACGGTGCTCACCGACGAGGATATCGTCGCTACGCTGCGCTACCTGCTGTCCCTCGCTGCCGGCGAGCAGGGCTTCAAGGTCGACGACATCGACCACTTCGGTAACCGCCGCATCCGCACCGTCGGCGAGCTCGTCGCCAACCAGTTCCGTATCGGCATGAGCCGTATGGAGCGCGTCGTCCGTGAGCGCATGAGCTCCCAGGACATCGATGAGATCACCCCGCAGTCGCTCATCAACATCCGCCCGATCGTGGCCTCCATCAAGGAGTTCTTCGGTTCCTCGCAGCTCTCGCAGTTCATGGACCAGGCGAACCCCCTAACCGGTCTGACCCACAAGCGCCGTCTGTCCGCACTCGGCCCTGGTGGTCTTGCCGGCCACAAGTCCGGCTCCAGCCGCCGTACCAACGTGCCGACGGCCGTCCGCGACGTTCACAACTCGCACTACAGCCGCATGTGCCCGATCGAGACCCCCGAAGGCCCCAACATCGGCCTGATCGGCTCGCTCGCCCTCTATGCCCGCGTCAACGAGTACGGCTTCATCGAGGCCCCGTTCCGTCGTGTCGAAAACGGCGTTGCCACCGACCAGATCGACTGGATGACCGCTGACGAGGAAGAGAAGCACGTCATCGCGCCGGCCAACACGCCGCTCGATCCCAAGACCAACGAATTCATCACGACCGATGCCGAGGGCAAGATCGTCCGTCCGCATACCGTGATCGCCCGTACCCGCGACTTCGACGGCTCCTTCGGCGCTCCCGCCGACGTGCCTGTCGAGGACGTCGACTATATGGACGTCTCGCCGCGTCAGATGCTCTCCGTCGCAGCCACGCTGATCCCGTTCCTTGAGCACGACGACGCCAAGCGTACGCTCATGGGCGCCAACATGCAGCGCCAGGCCGTGCCGCTGGTTCACCCTGCCGCTCCCTATGTCGGTACCGGCATGGAGCGTCGCGCCGCCCTGGACTCTGGCGAGGTTACCCTGGCCAAGAACGCCGGCGAGGTCATCTTTGCCGACGCTTCCAAGATTATCGTCAAGCATGCCGGTGGCATGGACGAGTATCACCTGGCCAAGTACCAGCGCTCCAACCAGTCCACCTGCATCAACCACCGTCCGCTCGTGCGCGTCGGTGACACCGTTGAGCAGGGCGAGCCTCTGGCCGACGGTCCTTCGACCGATCATGGCGAGCTCGCACTGGGCCAGAACCTCACCGTGGCATACATGCCGTGGGAAGGCTTCAACTACGAGGACGGTATCGTCGTGTCCGAGCGCCTGGTGGCCGAGGACCTGCTGACGACCATCAATATCACCCGTCACGAGATCGACGCCCGCGACACCAAGCTCGGCCCCGAGGAGATCACTCGCGAGATCCCGAACCTCTCCGAGGACATGCTTGCCAACCTCGACGAGGACGGCATCATCCGCATCGGCGCCGAGGTCGGCCCTGGCGACATCCTGGTCGGCAAGGTCACGCCTAAGGGCGAGAGCGCTCTGACCGCCGAGGAGCGCCTGCTGCGCGCTATCTTCGGTGCCAAGGCTCACGACGTTCGCGACACCTCCCTTAAGATGCCTCACGGCGCTTACGGCCGCGTCATCGACGTCGTCCGCTTTAGCCGCGAGAACGGCGACGACCTGGCCCCCGGCGTCAACGAGCAGGTGCGCGTCTACGTCGCCCAGCGTCGTAAGATCCAGCAGGGCGATAAGATCGCCGGCCGCCACGGCAACAAGGGTGTTATTTGTAACGTTCTGCCGGTCG
>USDH01000020.1 GCA_900553415.1 uncultured Collinsella sp.
CCGACCGCAACCGCACCTCCCCGTTTGCCTTCACCGGCAACAAGTTCGAGTTCCGTGCCTGCGGCTCCGAGCAAAACGTTTCCGACTCCAACCTGGTGCTCGATGCTGCCGTGGCCAAGTCGCTCAAGTCCTTCGCCGACGCACTCGAGGGTACGCCCGAGGATAAGTTCCAGGACGCCGCGCTCGAGTACTGCAAGAAGGTGCTGACCGATCACCAGCGCATCCTGTTCTCCGGCGACGGTTACTCCGACGAGTGGCCCATCGAGGCCGAGAAGCGCGGCCTTGCCAACAACAAAACCACGGCCGATGCCCTGCCCGCCTTTGTTTCCGATAAGGCCATTGCGCTCTTTGAGGAGACGGGTGTCCTGACCAAGGCCGAGGCTCAGTGCCGCTACGACTGCAAGCTCGAGAAGTACAACAAGCTCATGAACATCGAGGCCACCACGATGGTTCGCGAGGCGCGTCGTACCTATCGCCCGGTCATTACCGCCTATGCCACCAAGGTCGCTAAGGGCCTTGAGGCTATCCGTGCCGCCGGCGCCGAGGCCGCCATGCAGTGCGAGCAGAACACACTCAACAAGCTCTGCAACGGTATCACCACCATCAACGACTCCATCAAGGCGCTCGACGCCGTGCATCAGAAGGCCGAGGGCCTCGATGGTCAGGAGCAGGCCAACGTGTATGCACACGAGGTCGTTCCCGCTATGGATACGCTGCGCGCCGCCGTGGATGCCATGGAGGAGATCGTGGCCGCCGACTACTGGCCGGTCCCGACCTACGACGACATCCTGTTCTATGTGTAGAACGTAACTGACATATCGTCACGGTATTGAGCCGGGGTCCGCATCGCGCGGGCCCCGGTTTTTGTTTGCGAAGGACGCTTTGAAGCCCGTTTTACCGCCGATTTGCCGGGATCCGCACCCTGTCGGGTTCGAATCCCGGCGTATGGGTAGCAAAAAGCCCGCTACCGAATTGGTAACGGGCTTCACATCTCAAATGGTGCCCCCAGCGGGATTCGAACCCGCGATATCCACCTTGAAAGGGTGGCGTCCTTGGCCGCTAGACGATGGGGACAGCGGGAAAGAGTATAGCAGACTTTTTTGCCGGCGCGTATATCGTTGGCAAACTGGAAAACCACCACATAGGAGCTGGCTCTCTATCCCGATTCTCAAACATCTCAATCTGTAACATCTGGGCTGATAAATCGGCTCTATGTGTTACAGATCGAGACAAAAGGCAGGCGTCGGGACGAACATCTCATTCTGTAACAGTAAGACGACTTTTAACGGTCTAGATGTTACAGATTGAGACAAACCGCTGGGACGGGTCAAAACCACCACAAAGGTGCCTGTCCCCTTCGTGGTGGTGGGGTGCTAGGGGAGGAGCTTCATGGCGGCGTCGTGGGCGGCGTGCTCGTAGGTGTCGTCGAGGGGTTTGAGCGGCAGCAGGGCGGCGGCCTGTGTGTCGCCACGGCGCTCGAGGGCGTGCGCGATGAGCCAGTCGGCGAGTTCGGGGTTCTTGGGCAGCGCCGGGCCATGCAGGTACGTGCCGATGACACCCTTGTAGATGAGACCCTCAAAGCCATCGTCGCCGTTGTTGCCGGTGCCCGTGACGACGGACGTTCCGAGCGGCGTGGCATCGGCGTCCAAAAGCGTGCGGCCGCCATGGTTCTCGAATCCCACAAAGGGCTCGGGTGCCAGGTCGGTCTTGACGGCGACGTTGCCGATCAGGCGGTCGGAGCCGCGTACGGTCTCGGCGGCAATGACGCCCAGGCCCTCGATGCGATTTTCGCCCATATAGTACGAACGGCCGAGCAGCTGATAGCTGCCACAGATGGCAAGCAGCGAGCCGCCATCCTCAACATAGGCCGCGACCTTGTCTTTTTGGGCGAGCAGTTCGTGTGCCACGGCTAGCTGGTCGCGGTCGGAGCCGCCGCCCATCATGACGATGTCGGCGTCCGTCAGGTCGAGCACCTCGCCCATACGGACCTCGTCTACACGCGCGGGAATGCCGCGCCAGGCGCAGCGGCGCTCGAGCGCGATAACATTGCCGCCGTCGCCGTAGAGGTTAAGGGCATCGGGATACAGGTAGACGATGCGCAGCGGGCGCGAAAGCTCGACTGGTGCGATGCCGACAGGAAGAGCGCTGCCGTCGGCACGGACTGCGGCGCGGGCGGCAACCGTGGCTGCATCGGCACCCTTCAGCCCGTCGAGTTCTTTGACCAGCGGCGGGAAGGCCGTGTAGTTGGCGACGGCGTAGAAGGTGTCATCGGCGGCCTCGTCTGCCACGGCGCCAATTGCCTGCGCGACGTCCGAGATAATCGCGGCATCGATGCCGGCATACTTGAGGCGCACCTGCATGTCGTGTGCGCGCGTGCCGCCGGCAAAGGCGACAAGACCCGGCGTGTCGGCGATGCGCTCAAAGTCGACGTCGTAGATCCACGATACATCGTGGCCGTCGGCATCGTTGTCGTTGAGGAAGAAAGCGCAGAGTCTGCCGTCTGCCGTCTTGATGGACTGGATTTGTCGATCGAAGCCTACGGGATTCTTGGCCAGGTTGGCCTCGACGGTGCGGCCGGCGATATCCCAGCGTCCCATACGACCACCGGCGGGCACATAGGCATCGAGCGTAGGCTGTAGAAGCGCCGTGTCCACGCCCAACTCGTGCGCGGCAAAGAAGGCGGCGGCAACGTTGTAGACCATGTACAGGCCGTTGTAGCGTATGGCGATGTGTGCGGCAGCCGCGTCGGGCGCAGATCCAAACACCAGGTCAAAACCATAGCCATCGCGACTGAGCTCCACATTCGTTACGCGACGGACAAGCGCAGGGCGGGCCCAGCCGCACGAGGGGCAATGGTAGGCGCCGAGCTGGCCGTATTGCACGTAGTCATACTCCAGCGGCGCGTTGCACTGCGAGCAAAAGCGCGAGTCGCTAATGCGGTCGGACTCGGTGTTGGTGGCGCCGTCGATGCCAAAGGCAATGCTTGCGTTGGGAACGCGCGCGGCAATCGAGGCGCACAGCGGGTCGTCGGCGTTGTAGATGAGCGTCGTTGCCGGCGAAAGCTCCAACGCGTGGGCGATGACCTCCTGGGTGTGATCGATCTCGCCATAGCGATCTAGCTGATCGCGGAACAGGTTGAGCAGCACAAAGTACGTCGGCTTGAGCTTGGGCAGGACGCGCACGGTGTAGAGCTCATCGCATTCAAAAACGCCCACGCGCTTGCCGCTGTCAGTGTGCTTAAGGCCACTGCGGGCCTCGAGCAGAGCACCCACCACACCGGGCTCCATATTGTTGCCGGCACGGTTGCACACCACGGTAGCGCCGCTGGCGGCAACGGCGTCGGCGATGAGGTTGGAGGTGGTGGTCTTGCCATTAGTGCCGGTGATCACCACGCTGCGGTCGACAAGGCCGGCGAGGTCGCTCAGCAGCTCGGGGTCGATCTTCATGGCGATGCGGCCAGGGAGTACGCCGCCCTGGCGCTTAAGGACGGAGCGCAGCCCCCAGCGGACGATATCGCTCGAGGTGCAGGCAAGAGATGAGCGGAGGTTCATGAAGCCGTTCCTAACATAGATGACATGGTCGGGGCGATCGCGTCGCTAAAAGCCGTAGCGGCGCGCAAATTCCTGGGCAAGCTGCGATACATCTTCGCAGGCGTTGGCCCAGGGGGCAAAGTCGGGAGTGTCCGAGATAATACCGTCCGCTTCCCAAACGGCCTGGTGCGAAAGATCCCAGGGATCGTGTGGCTCGGGCCGGCAGGGAAGGTACGGTGTCTGGTACATGGGGTTCAGTAAGAAGAACGCACCGCCCTCGCAACGGTTGGCAAACTCACGCAGCGCGCGTGTCGCCGGGCGCATCTTGTTTGTTTTGAACAGCAGAATCGTGCGGGCGAGCAGATACCAAGGAGAGTTCTCGAGCGCGTCAGCCCCGATCTCTTCCTCGAGCTGGTGGGCCAGGGCAAAAAAGCCGTCTTGGTCTTCCAGGCGAGCGAGGGCGAGCAACACGGTGCCTGCGGCTCGGGTGGGGTAGCCTTCCGCCTTAAGGACGCGGCAGGCGTAGTTGGCGGCAGCACGGTAGCGGGCGCTCGCCATGCACAGCTGCGAGATGGCCTCGAGCGTATGAAGCCACCCGATAAGAGCCGGCTCGCTTACGGTGAGATCGGCCGCTGTCACGCCGTCTGCCAGCACCTTGTTGGCCCAGTAGTGCGGGGCTTCCATGTCGAACCCGGGTACGCTTTGCTGCAGGTAATCGGCCGTGGTCGCCTCGAGCTTCATCAGGTCGCCCAGGCAGGCGTCAACGGGCGTGTCGGCCAGGATGATGGCGAGCAGCTGGGCATCGAGGACATGCGCATCGACGCGGACGATCTTGAGCAGCTCATCACGCATATCGTCGAACAGGCGGTTGCGCGTCTGCTCGAACTCCTCGTCGCTGCCCATGTCCTCGATGCGATGGAGCTCGTCGAGCAGGTGGCGGTGGACGCCGGCATAGGACAGCAGCGCCTGGGCATGCTCGGTCTGCGCATACTTATGAGGGTTGACGTTCACGTCGTTATGGACAAGATCGCGCGCTGCATCGGTGAGCTCGGGGTGCGACGCAACGTAGGCGCGCTCCAGGTAGGCGGGGACGTAGACGCTCGGATCCATTAGAGGTCTCCTCCCTTAAACGGCAGGCCCTGCTCGGCCGCGCGCAGGATGCGCTCGTCGATCTGGGAACGCACGATGTCGTTGGTGGCGACCCAGGCGGCAAAGCTGGCGTTGTCGGGAGCGCCCAGGCCCTCCTGCAGCACTGGCGTCGCCTCGGACAGGGCAAGGACGAGCTCATCGGTGGAGCCCACGCCCACGTTGACGCGGGCATAGACGCCATCGGGAAACTCGGTTTGGAAGTAGAGTGCCTCGGCTGCGTGCGGGCACGAACGCACAAGGATGCGCAGGTAGTGTTCGGCACCCTCGTAGTCCAGCTCGCGCCAGGCAGCGCTCATCAGCGCGATGAGCGTCCACGGGTCCAAGTCGCGCTCCGCATCCTTGGGACGACGGCGCAGCGGCGTGTTGGCGAGATAGGGGACGGAGTGGGCAGAGCGAAAGCGCTTGAGCTCCTCGGCGGGGTATTCGAGCTTTGCCATGGCGAGCATTGCGGTGTGGCGGACACCAGCGGGGTCGTTGGGCGCAAAGTCCAAGCTGCGATTCGCGGCTTGGAGCGACATGCGGTAGCGTCCGCTAATGAGCGCGCGCGATGCCAAGGCGGCAAGCCAGCGCAGGTAGGGGCGGCGCATAAGGTCGCCAGCGGCCTCGCGCTCGTAGGGGTCCTGCGCCGAGGCGATCTTGAGCGCCAGGTCGTGCTCCACCTCGTCGCACTTGGACACCAGATATTGCACGTATTCCTCGTTGGATTCGGCGGTGAGCGCCGTCAGCATGCGCTGGGCATCCCAGTTGGCCGGATCGAGTGCGGCGGCCTCGCGAAGCATGTTCTCGGCAGCGGCCTCTTCCTGCTCGGCTTGGGCATCGTCGGGGATAAAGGGAATGCGGTAGTCGACGGCCTCGACCACCTTGGCAATCAGATGCCCGGCGCGGTCGCGGTCGTGCACGATGAGCGGCGCGGGGTTGCGGGTGAATTGCTCCATCAGACGCTCGACGGCGGGGCCGTCGGTGAGCGGGATATTGTCGCGGCGCAAGGCCTCAAGAACGAGGCGATGGCAATCCTCTTGTATGGGGTCGAATGCCATGGGGCCTCCTTTGCTGCGGTTAGGGTTCAAATATCTCTATATAACGTTCTAGTTTACCTGCATGTGGCACACCGGGAGTGCCGCACTTGGACATGCACCTTTGCACCACGAAGACGGATGTCGCACAAATGTCGGCACCCTGGACGACCGAGTGGTATCACGGTGCCGCAAACGGTCGATTTTTGGCGGCGAACGGGGCGCATTTTGGAAGGGCACAGTCCTGCCCGGGATATGTAGTCAACCTTGATAAAACGTTTGCCCAGCTTGGGAGTATGAATGCCCCACAAGGGTCTTCAGGGATAGAAAAAACGTTTCATCATTGTCGGCTTTCGGTGAATAACTGACCAACCAGAACGGTAAAATAGTGTTTGTCTGAGCGTTGAGACGTTTAGACATCGCGCATTGTCATCGCCGGCAACGCGCAAAACGGTCCTAACGGAGCCAATCGGGTGCTCCGTTATATACGCAAGTCTAAGAGGGGCTTGTTTAGGAGGCACAGTATGGGACGTTTTACCAATCCTCGCGATCTGTACTTTGGTGAGGGCGCTCGCCACGAGGTGAAGAACCTCAAGGGCAAGAAGGCCATCATCGTTTCTGGCGGCAGCTCTATGCGCCGCGGCGGGTTCCTGCAGGACGTTGAGGCCGACCTCAAAGAGGGCGGCTTCGAGGTCAAGCTGTTCGAGGGCGTCGAGTCCGATCCGTCCATCGAGACGGTCATGAAGGGCGCCGAGGCCATGCGCGAGTTCGAGCCCGACTGGATTATCGCCATCGGCGGCGGCTCGCCCATCGATGCCGCTAAGGCCATGTGGGTCTTCTACGAGTATCCCGAGGAGTCCTTCGATAACATCATCCAGCCGTTCAGCTTCCCTGAGCTGCGTCAGAAGGCTCACTTCTGCGCCATCTCCTCTACCTCCGGTACCGCTACCGAGGTTACCGCCTTCTCCGTCATCACCGACTACGCCAAGGGCATCAAGTACCCGCTGGCCGACTTCAACATCACCCCTGATGTCGCCATCGTCGACCCCGAGCTCACCTACACCATGCCCGCCAAGCTGTGCGCTCACACCGGCATGGATGCTCTGACCCACTGCATGGAGGCCTACGTCTCTACCTTCGCTTCTATGTTCACCGACGCCAACGCTCTGCACGGCATCCGCGAGATCGTCGAGTGGCTGCCCAAGTCCTATGCTGGCGACCATGAGGCCCGTCAGCACATGCACGAGGCTCAGTGCATCGCCGGTATCGCCTTCTCCTCGGGCCTGCTCGGCATCGTTCACTCCATGGCTCACAAGACCGGTGCAGCCTTTGAGAACGGCCACATCATCCACGGTGCCGCTAACGCCATGTACCTGGGCAAGGTCATCCAGTGGAACTCCAAGGATCCCCGTGCTGCCGAGCGTTACGCTTACGTGGCCAAGGAGATCCTGCACCTTCCCGGCGAGACCAACGAGGAGCTCATCGCTGCGCTCGTCCAGAAGATTCGCGACCTCAACGACCAGCTCAACATTCCGCAGTCCATCAAGGATTACGCGAATGGTGGCGTGAAGGTCGACGCCGAGAACCCGCAGATGGTTTCCGAGGAGGAGTTCCTCGCCAAGCTGCCCGAGATCGCCGCGAACGCCGAGACCGATGCCTGCACGCCCGAGAACCCGCGTGAGACCAAGGCTGCTGACTTCGAGAAGATCCTCAAGGCCTGCTACTACGACACCGACATCGATTTCTAATCGACTCTTGTTATCGTAACGAGGGGCTCCGCACGTATCTGTACGGAGCCCCTTTCTTTTTTAGAGAATGGGATAGTTATGGCTGCAATTTTCAATAGCCCCAGCAAGTACATCCAGGGTCCGGACGAGCTCGCCAAGCTCGGCTCCTATGTCGAGCCGCTCGGCGCTAAGGCCCTCGTCATCGTGACGCCTTCGGGCAAGAAGCGCGTCGGTGCCAAGATCGAGGGCGGCTTTGCCGAGGCTAAGGCCGAGCTGCTGTTTGAGGACTTTAACGGCGAGTGCTCCAAGGGCGAGGTCGATCGCCTGGTTGCGCTCGCTCGCGACAACGGTTGCGACATCATCGTCGGCGTCGGTGGCGGCAAGATCCTCGATACCGCGAAGGCCGTTGCCTACTACCTGGAGTCCCCGGTTATCATTTGCCCCACCATTGCCTCGACCGATGCACCGTGCTCGGCACTTTCGGTGCTCTACACCGACGACGGCCAGTTCGACAAGTACCTCTTCCTTAAGGCAAACCCCAATATCGTCCTGATGGATACGACGGTTATCGCGGCGAGCCCGGTGCGCCTGACGGTTTCCGGTATGGGCGATGCACTCGCAACCTACTTTGAGGCCCAGGCGACGCACGATGCCGACGGCGGCACTTGCGCTGGCGGCAAGGGCGGTATGGCTGGTCTGGCACTTGCCAAGCTCTGCTACGAGACGCTTATGGCCGATGGCGTCAAGGCCAAGGTCGCGCTGGAGAAGGGCGCGCTCACGCCCGCCGTCGAGCACATCATCGAGGCCAATACGCTGCTTTCGGGTATTGGCTTTGAGAGCTCGGGCCTTGCTGCTGCTCATGCCATCCACAATGGCCTGACGATGCTGCCCGAGTGCCACGGCATGTATCACGGCGAGAAGGTCGCCTTTGGCACTATCGTCCAGCTGGTACTCGAGGATGCTCCGACTGAGAAACTCGAGGAAGTCTTGGGCTTCTGCATTGAGCTGGGCCTGCCGGTCACGATGAAGGAACTTGGCGTTGCCGAGCTTACGCGCGAGCAGGCCATGATTGTTGCCGAGGCCGCCTGCGCGCCCGAGGACACCATGTGCAACATGCCGTTTGAGGTGACGCCCGAGATGGTCGCAAACGCCATTCTGGGTGCCGACGCACTGGGCCACTACTATCTCATGGATGAGTAGATCAAGCTAAGGAAGGGGCAAAGCCAGCAGATGGCTTTGCCCCTTTTTGCTATGGTGCAAAGGGGTCAGGTTACTTTGCACCAATTGTTGTTTGATGAAGGGCGGATTCTCGTATGGCGCTTCCTATGGTTTATGGCGGTCCCGGCCGGTATGTTCAGGGGCCGGGCGAACTTTCGCGTCAGGGCAGGTATTTGTCATGGTTGGGCTGCGCTGCCTATGTCTTGTTTGACCAGGGCACCGAGGATCGGCTGTGCAGGCAGATTGTCGATGGATTTCTGGACGACGATCTAAGCGAGCCGTTCTTTAAGATTTACAACGGTCCGTGTACGGAAGAGGCCGTTGCCGAAATGGCTAAGGAAGCCCAGGCTGAGTATTGCGACATGGTGGTGGGTATTGGCGGTGGCAAGATGCTCGATATCGCCAAGGCAGTAGCGTTTTATGCCGAGTTGCCGTTGTGCGTATGCCCCACGGCGGCTTCGATGGACGGTCCGTGCAGTGCGATTTCGGTGCTGTATCACGAGGATGGGTCGTTCGACCGCTACTTGATACTCGACAAAAATCCCGATCTGGTCGTGGTTGATACCAACGTGGTTGCGGCAGCACCACTGCGGATGACGGTCGCTGGTATGGGCGACGCACTGGCAACGTACTTCGAGGCGCGTTCGTGCGCCGCGGCGCACGGCACCAACGAGCATGGTGGAACGCCGGGGCACTTGGCCCTGGTTGCGGCTCGTGCCTGCTATGACACGCTCATCGAGTGCGGTGTGGCTGCTAAGCGCGACCTCAAGAAGGGTCGCATATCGCCGGCGGTTGAGCGCCTGATCGAGTGCAATATTCTGCTTTCGGGCGTTGGCTTTGAGAGCGGTGGCTTGGCGTTGGCACATGCCATCGCCAACGGTCTGACGATTCTGCCCGAGTGCAGGGCGATGCATGGCGAGGCCGTGGCATTTGGTCTGGTGGTGCAGCTGCGCCTGGAGCGTGCGCCCGAGCTTGATCAGGTGCTCGAGTTTTGCCAGCGCGTTGGTCTGCCGACGACGCTCAAGGAGCTGGGTCTTGACGAGATTTCCGATGCCGACCTGCAGGGTGTTGCAAATGCGGTCTTTAGAAACGAGCGCAATATTGCTAACGAGCAGGTCAAGGTGACCAAACAAAAGCTCGTGCAGCTCATGCGCGAGGCATAGTTTGGCGCTTGATTGATCTTGTGCAATCGAGGTGGCGATAGGCATAGGCGATTTGCCGCAAAGATGCTCCGCGTGTAATTTGCCCGAGGCGTGGACCGATAGCGTATCATTATCTCTTGCTTGTTTGCACTGCTCAGGGAGGGGCCGCGCATGGCGCAGGAACACGATCTGTTTGATGACATTATCGAGATCAGCAAGGGTTTCGACTTTCTTAAAAACCCGCTTGGCGGCGTGACCGATGCACTCGATCCGTCGGCGCCTCAGTGGAATCCTGCCGACTACAAGGAGCGTCCGCGCGGCAACACCATTCCGTGCTTGACCTGCAAAAACGAAAAGAGCGGCTGCACCGCGTGCATGGACGTGTGCCCGGTCAACGCTATCGAGGTCGAGGAAGACGCCATTGAGATCCTCGACTCCTGTCGTAAGTGCGGCCTGTGCGCCGCTGCCTGTCCGACCGAGGCAATCATCTCGCCGCGCCTGGCGCCCAAAAACGTCTACGACGACATTGTCTCGGCGGCTACGAGCCACGAGACCGCCTACGTCACCTGCACGCGCGCCCTTAAGCGCATGCCGCGCGAGAACGAGGTTGTTGTTGCCTGTGTGGGCGATATTACGGCCGAGACCTGGTTTTCGGTACTGGCCGACTATCCCAACGTGAGCGTGTACCTGCCGCTGGGCGTGTGCGATAAATGTCGCAACACCGGCGGTGAGGACATACTGGGCGAGGCCATTGCGAAGGCCGAGGAGTGGTCTGGCACGGGTATGGGCTTGGAGGTCGACCCCAAGAGCCTCAAATGCCATAAGCGCCGCGAGTACGAGCGCAAGGAATACATGGAAAAGATCGCCCGTACCACGGGCCTGACCGTGACCAAACTCAATCCGGCGACGGCGGCACTGGCTTCGGTGACACAGAAGCTCAAAGCCCATCGCCACCAGATTACCCAGTTGGAGCGTACGCTCAACACCATGTGCGGCACCACGACGACCAAGCGTCGCCGTTCGCTCACGCACGGGCGGCAGCTGGTGCTCTCGACGCTGCAAAACCACCCCGAGCTTGCCCAGAACATGCAGGTGAGCACGCCGGAGTGCGATTTTGACAAGTGCACGTCGTGCGGCGAGTGCGTTAACGCGTGCCCCACGTCCGCCTGCGATTTGGTGGGAAGCGGTCGCTTTGCACTGGAGTCCACGTATTGTTTGGGTTGCGGAGCCTGCGTCAAGGTTTGTCCCGAACATGCGCTCAAGCTGGTCGAACACGATGCGTCCAATCTGGTCGTCGTCGATCCCGAGGCCGAGGAAAAGGCCGCCCAGAAGGCGAAGGCTCACGAGGAGGCCGAGAAGGTCAAGGCCGAGGCAAAGGCCAAGCTCGATAAGATGCTCGATCAGGTGGAAAAGCTCGCAGACTAGTCAGCGACCCCTATCTCTGCTTCATTTGCGCCGCCGTGGCGTCCGGGTTCGCCTGGATGCTGCGGCGGCGCTATACTTATGCAGTTTGAAGTACCTGTATCAAAAGGAGCTGTCGTGTCCCTTTCCATCGGTATCGTGGGCCTGCCCAACGTAGGCAAGTCGACACTGTTCACCGCGCTTACCAAAAAGACCGGCCTTGCCGCCAACTACCCGTTCGCCACGATCGACCCCAACGTGGGTATCGTCGATGTGCCCGATAGCCGCCTGCAAAAGCTCGCCGACATCGTCAACCCGGGTCGCATTGTGCCGGCTACGGTCGAGTTCGTCGACATCGCAGGTCTGGTGAAGGGCGCTAATGAGGGCGAGGGCCTGGGCAACCAGTTCTTGGCAAACATCCGCGAGACCGATGCCATCTGCGAGGTCGTGCGCTACTTTAAGGACCCCAACGTCATGCGTGAGGTGGGCCGCACGGGCGAGTTCGTCGATCCCGCCGGCGATGCCGACACCATCATGACCGAGCTCATCCTGGCCGACATGGGCACGCTCGAGAAGCAGCTGCCCAAGCTCGAGAAGGAGGCCAAGCGCGACAAGGAGCTCATGCCCAAGTTTGAGGTCGCCAAGCGCCTGCTCGCCTGGCTCAACGAGGGTAAGCGCGCCGCGTCCATGGAGATGACCGACGAGGAGCGCGCCGCTGCCAAGGGCCTGTTCCTGCTCACCATGAAGCCCATCCTGTATGTGGCCAACGTGGACGAGGATATGCTCAACGAGGACCTGGCGCCCATCGATGGCGTCAAGCCGCTGCCGATCTGCGCCAAGATCGAGGCCGAGCTTTCCGAGCTCGATCCCGAGGATGCGGCCGACTACCTGGAGAGCTTGGGCCTGGAGCAGCCCGGTCTGGACGTGCTTGCGCAGGCTGCTTACAAGCTGCTCGGCCTGCAGTCGTTCTTTACGGCTGGTGAGATGGAGGTCAAGGCCTGGACGGTTCGTCAGGGCGCGACCGCCCCGCAGGCCGCCGGCGTCATCCACACCGACTTTGAACGCGGCTTTATTAAGGCCGAGGTCATTGGCTATGACGACTACATCGAGCTCGGCGGCGAGCAGGGCGCCAAGGCCGCTGGCAAGCTGCGTATTGAGGGCAAGGACTATGTCATGGCCGATGGCGACGTCGTGCACTTCCGCTTTAACGTGTAAGGACGACGTGCATGTTTAAATATGGTAAAAAAGCCGGCTACATGGGCATCGCACTGCTGGTGCTTGCGGTGCTTCCGCTGGTGGTCGCAGCGTTTGTGATTCCCAACATTGGGTCCGAGGTGGCAACAAAGTTTAATGCCGCCGGCGAGGTGACGCGCTGGGGTAAGAGTTACGAGCTGTTGGCTCTGCCGGTGCTCAATCTGCTGCTCGGCGTGGCGACGTATTTTACTGCCGGCCGTCAAGCAAAGAACAACGAAGACTCCGCTGTGATGGCACGTCTGACGTGCGAGCGCTACCTGCGCAACGGTTGCATCACGGGTGTGTTCCTCAACGTGATCAACGTTTACTTTATGTACTCGGCGATTACCGGAACGGGTTTTGGCTTGGGCTTTTAGCTTGTCCTTTTAGGCAACGAGCCTGCACGCATATTCAATGGCTGCTGCGAGGCCGCCGCTCGATCGTGGTTGAAAGACTACATCGGCGGCGGCCTCGTTTTCGTATCCGGCGCCGCGAAGGGCGAGTGCTATGCCGGCTTCTAAAAGGAGCGGCAGGCCGCGTTGGCTGGTTGCGATTACGGCAGCCTGATTGAGCGAGCAACTGTGCGCCTGGCATTGGATGGCAAGTTCACCTTGCGCCGGGCAAGGGACCAGAACGGCGGAGACGCGACTTGATAGCAATGCAAATGCTGTGCGCTCATCGGGCGAAAGACATTCAGCTTCAACGACGACGAGCTTGGGCGGCGCGCTGTTTGTGCGAAGCGTGGCTCGGTACATGCGGATCGAAGAACCCGACATAGAAAACTCCTGTGTATTCGGCAAAACGTAAACTATAGTTTACGTTTATGTTCGGCTCCATTTCAAACTCGGCTGCATGGACGAACGTGCGAAACAGATTCTTGGCAGGCGGGTCGAAGAGACACGCAGGGACCTTGGTATCTCCAAGGTTGATTTTTGTGTGGCAACAGGAATCAGCCGACCCTACCTCGACCGAATCGAAGATGGGACGGCAAATTTCACGCTCAAGGTTCTATTTAAGATCGCACCCGCACTCGGCATGACGGTGTCAGAGCTTCTCGAGGGCATCGAATAGGGGATACCCGTCGACAACTGAATTACGCCATCGGGATGCGGTCGTGGTTGACTTGGCTGTAGAACAGGCGCTGGATCTCGGCGGCATCGCGTGACTGGCCGAGTGCCCACATGGTTTTGGCCACGAGCGTCTCGGTGGTCATGTCGTCGCCGCGCAGAATGCCCGGATGATCGGCGTAAGCACGGCCGACCTCATAAACGCCCAGATCGAGGCCCTCCTCGGGGACCTGCGTGGTCATAACGACGGTGCGACCCGAATCGACCCAGCGGAAAATCGCCTCCTGGAATGACTCGCCGGACTCGCCAAACTCGGGAATACCGCCAATGCCAAAGGTCTCAAGAATTACAGCATCGTAGCTATCGGCTAGGGCGTCCAGGATACCCGGGTTCACGCCGGGCGTCAGCTTGAGGACAAACACGCGCGGGTCGATACTGTCGTAGAAACGCACCGGGTTTTCGCCCTGATGCGTGCCGTGAAGCCCGTTGCGCACGATGCGGTCGTTGCGGATATAGGCGATGGGCGGATAGTTGACGCTGATGAACGCGTTAAAGCTCATGGTGCGCTGTTTGCGGGCGCGCGTGCCGGCAATGGCCACGCCGCCAAACACGATCGAGACGTCGTGCGAGTGCTCGTCGAGCGCATAGAGCAGGCTCTGGTACAAGTTGAGCTTGGCGTCGGTAAAGGGGTTGCCCATGGGCTTTTGCGAGCCGGTGAGCACGATGGGCTTGGGGCTGTCCTGAATCAGATAGGAAAGCGCCGCAGCCGTATACGCCATCGTATCCGTCCCGTGGCAGATCAGAAACGCGTCGTATAACGTATAGTTTTTCTGAATCAGTCCCGCCAGCTTCAACCACCACGAGGCTTCCATATTCGTCGAATCAATGCTGCAGACCTCGTATGGAACCAGCTCGCAGACATCTTCAAATTCTTTCATATAATCCAAAAAATCGTCGGAGGACAGCACCGGTGCCAGACCGTTTCCGCCATCCTGTGAGGCGATCGTCCCGCCGGTTGTCAGCAATAAAATTCGCTTTTTCATACGTTCCCCGTTTCTCAGCGTCTGTCCGTGCTTCCAAATCCGCCATTGCGGACTCCGTCCGCCTCGTCATCCTCTGTGATGCCATACGGCATGAAAATTCCCTGCAAAAAGCCCTCGCCCGGATGGATTTCGAGCACCTTGCCCTCGTTGGAATCGTTCGTCAGCTTCGCCATGATATGTCCTTCATTGTCGGAATTATAGTAATCGCTGTCGATAATTCCGACGGTATTATTCAGCTGCAAACGGTACTTAAAGCCCTGTCCGCTTCTGGGAAACAGGCACAGCACCCAGTCCTCGTCCATCCGCGCACGGATTCCGGTCGGGATTTTAATCGTCTCGCCCGGCTTTAACACAAATGCCACCGGCGCAGAAAAGTCATAGCCTGCGCTTCCCGCTGTCGCCCGTTTCGGTTTTGTAATATCATCATAAATTGCACGAATTTCCGCCGTTTCATGGCCTGGGAACGCGTCCGCGAAATCCTTTTCATACTGTGCAAAACTCACCTTTTCAAATGCTGCAATTCTTTTCATATTCTTCTCCTGTTGTCTCGCTTCCCGCAGTCGCAACACGAACCGGCAACAGGCAAAGTGCCCGATGCCGGTTCGTGTTTTCACTACGCCTGATTCTACCGCAGTGTAATTCTGCGCAGAATATTTGTTACAGTTCACCCGCGCCATTCGCAAAAGCGCATCTTCGATGCTCTCCGCTGCTTCGCAGCTCATTTTTGCTCATAAAATGGCGCTCCCTTCGTAC
>USDH01000021.1 GCA_900553415.1 uncultured Collinsella sp.
ACAGTTACCTGGGTATCATCCCAAATCCGCAACTGCTCCTTTCTCCTATGCTTGTAAATGAAGCTGTTACTTCCTCCAGGATCGAGGGAACCCATACAACTGTTCATGAGGTTTTGGCTTTTGATGCAGGTAAAACTGATGTTACGGATGCTCAGAAAGCGGATATCCAGGAGGTCAACAATTACCGTTTGGCCTTAAATTCTTCGCTGAGAATGCTCGAGACTCTGCCGATTTCGGGGAGGGTTTTGCGTAGCGCCCATGAAATACTTCTCGATGGCGTGCGCGGGCAGTTTAAATCTCCTGGAAAATACCGAGTTGAGCAGAATTGGATTGGCCGATCGAACAAAATAGAAGAGGCGAGATACGTTCCCATTCCCCCTGATGAACTAGAGGACGCAATGGCGAAGTGGGAGAAGTACGTTAATGAATCGGAAGATCATCCCCTGATTAAAATTGCTGTCGCTCATGCTGAGTTTGAGGCGATTCATCCTTTCAACGACGGCAATGGTCGTATAGGCAGAATCGTTATTCCCTTGATGCTGTGTGCCGAGGGGGGTAATGTCATTACCATGTTTCTATATGAGCGAGTTTTTTGAGCATAGAAACAACGAATATCAGGATAGGCTTCTTGCCGTTTCGTCGGATGGTGATTGGACAGGTTGGTGCTCGTTCTTCCTCGAAGCGGCGGCGGCCCAGGCAAGGGAAAATCTCGGCAAGGCGAAGCAGATCAATCTATTGTATCGCGATGTTCGGATGGGGCTGGTCGAGGAAAGCCATTCAACGTTTGCCGAAAAAGCCGCAGATGCTCTATTCAGCCGCCCGATTTTCTCCGCGCGGGATTTTGCGAGCGAGGAGGGAGTTAAGCCGAAAACCGCCCGCCGCCTTTTGGGAACGCTGGAGGAGATGGGCGTTGTTGAGGAACTCTCACCTCACAGCGGTCAGCGTTCTGCGATTTTCTATTTTCCCGCCCTGCTTGCTATTACCGAGGATTTGCAATCGTAATAGCGGAGTCATCCATGTCCCACAAATCTATTTGTGGGACATGGATTTAATTTTATGTCCCACAAATAGATTTGTGGGACATGGATGGGTAATCGATGGATCTGTGAATGTTGTCGAGAGGCTAATTGCCTGTGAACAATAAGCGCGACCTAGATGGCTAGGTTCGTTCCGTTATGCAAGGATAAAGGCCCATGTCTTGTACGATGTGGCCGATGAGCGATTTTCGGTAAGGAGTTTAGATCATTTTGCCCACTTTGAGGCTGCCAGCTAGCGATAGCTTGCATTCGTGAAATTGCTCTTGAACAACGTCAAGGTAATCCGCTATTGCGGTTGCATCTTCCATCGTTGGTTCGTTTTGGCTGCAGCAATAAGCAGCGACTATACGGTTGAGCCGTTCTAACTTTTCGCTCCATTTCATCCATGATGTCGGCGCTGCCAAATTCCTCTGCGGTATAAATCATCGGCCCGCTTCCTTTCTTTCGTATTTTTACTGCGGGTTTTATGCTCAAGCAAAGAGGGGCGCCCGCTTTCGCGAACGCCCCTCTGCTCGAAGAATAACAAAATAGGGACTGCCCCCATTTTGTTATGCCATGAACTTGTAGACGGCTTGGGTGTAGGCTACGGGGTCGTCGATGGGCAGACCCTCGGTGATCAGCGCCTGGTCGTACAGAACCGTTGCGTACAGGTGCACCTTTTCGGTGTCGCCTTCCTCGAACGCCTTCTGCACTGCCTTGAATACGGGGTGCTCGGCGTTCAGTTCGAGCACTCGGTCGCTCTTTACGTGATCGCCGTCGGGGCCCTGCGCCAGGATCTTCTCCATCTCAAGCGTGATGGGGCCTTCTGCGGTTACGCAGGAAGGGGTGTCGGTCAGGCGGGCGGAAACGGCAACGCGCTTAACCTTGCCCTCGAGCGCCTTCTGCATTTCGGAGAACAGACCCTCGTTTTCCTTCGTGATTGCCTCGGCTGCGCTCTTTTCGTCCTCGGTTTCAAGGCCCAGGTCGCCGCCGGCAACGTTCTTGAACTGCTTTTCGTTGTATTTGTTCATCGACATGAAGCAGAACTCGTCAACGTCCTGCGGGCACAGCAGCACGTCGAAGCCCTTGCCCAGCACCGTGTTCACGATGGGGCGCTTCGCCAGACGGTCGATAGATTCGCCCGTTGCGAAGAAGATGGACTCCTGGCCTTCGGGCATTGCCTCGGCGTACTCGGCCAGCGTGACCATCTTCTGCTGCTTGGCGGAATAGAAAAGCAGCAGGTCGGCCAGTACATCCTTCTTCATGCCGTAGCTGGTGTAGATGCCGTACTCCAGGTTGCGGCCAAAGCCCTTGAAGAACTTTTCGTAACCGTCGCGGTCGTTCTTCAGGAACTTCTCCAGTTCGCTCTTGATCTTCTTTTCGAGCTTGTTGGCGATAGCGCGCAGCTGGCTGTTCTGCTGCAGCGTTTCGCGGGAAATGTTCAGCGTCAGATCCTGGGAATCAACAACGCCCTTCGCGAAGCTGAAGTAGTCGGGCAGCAGGTCGGCGCACTTTTCCATGATCAGCACGTTGGAGCTGTACAGCGCCAGGCCCTTTTCATAGTCCTTGTTGAAGAAGTCGTACGGTGGACGCTTGGGGATGAACAGCAGCGCGTCGTAGGTCAGTGCGCCTTCCGCGTGAACGGAAATGGTGCGAGCCGGATCCTCGAAATCATGGAAATCGGTTTTGTAGAAGGTGGCGTACTCTTCATCGGACACCTCAGATTTGCGGCGCTTCCAGATGGGGATCATGGAGTTGATGGTTTTAACCTCGCGCACCGTTTCGAATTCGGGCGTGTAGTCGTTGCCAGCGTCTTCGGGCTTGGGCAGGGGCTTGCGCTCTTCCACTTCCATGCGGATGGGGTAGCGCACGTAGTTGCTGTACTGCTTGATGAGGGCCTGGAGCTCGTACTGGTCTAGGAATACGTCGTACTCTTCTTCGTCGGCGTTGTCCTTCAGGTGCAGGGTGATGCTGGTGCCGTGGTCGGCGCCCAGTGCGGCTGCCTCTTCAGCGGTTGCGGGTTCGATGGTGTAGCCTTCGATGCCGTCGGACTTCCAGGTGAAAGCTTCGGGTTCGCCGTATGCGCGGGAGGTTACGGTAACTTCCTTGGCCACCATGAACGAGGAGTAGAAGCCCACACCGAACTGGCCGATGATGTCTACATCTTCGCCCTGCTGTTCGGCGTTTTCGGTCTTGAACTCGAGGCTGCCGGAATGAGCGATGGTGCCCAGGTTGGTTTCCAGCTCTTCGCGGGTCATGCCGATGCCCGTGTCAGAAACCGTGATGGTGCGAGCGCCCTTGTCGAATGCCACGTTGATGGAAAGATCGTCCTTGGAAACGGCGATGGTGGTGTCGGTGAGGCTCTTGAAGTAGAGCTTGTCTACCGCGTCGGATGCATTGGAAATAAGTTCGCGCAGGAAGATTTCCTTGTTGGTGTAGATGGAGTTGATCATGAGGTCGAGCAATTTTTTGCTCTCGGTCTTAAATTGACGCATGTGCAGTCCTTTCGCGCTACCCCTGTCCGCAAAAAACGGCCCGGTCGCCCGAGCCGCATCGCAGACCTGCTATGTTCAGACTTAGATTTTATAACCCATTAGCGCGCATATATACATACGGAATCGAAAAACTGTATGTCCGCGCGCTCTGATGCGCCAATTGCCAAGGAGTGTCCCAAACTGCCGGCAGGAAAGGAACGTCCCTATCTGCCATCTACGCGCTTGGCCATCCAGGCATGAGGCTGGCCTTCATCCTCATAGTCCACCGGGGCAATTTGCGTGTAGCCCGCCTTTGCATAGAGCGGCAACACGTATTCCTGCGCATGCAGCTTAATAAGCTTAGCGCCGGCATCGCGTGCACACGAAGCACTGGTCTCGACAATCTTGCTCGCCAGACCGCGACGGCGCATGCTCGGCAGCACGGCCACGCGCCCCATAATGTAGGTCTCCCCCGCCGCGACACCTTCGTCCAAGTCGCACGCCGGCGACACCGGAGCCTCTGCGTCAGCCGCGCGCTCAAGCTCTTCGGGAAACACGCGCGAGCAACCGGCAAGCTCGCCGTCTACATAGAGCGTCACATGAATGCAGTTCGGATCCTCGTCGATAGCGTCGAACTCATTCTCGTAGCCCTGCTCGTCCATAAAAACGACGCGGCGCACCAACGCCGCGTCATCAAAGCATCCCGTCTTAAGTTGGATATCCATGGCTGCCCTTTCATTCAATGAGAACGTTAGGGACAGATTTTAGCGAAAATGAGCTCCGCGCACGCTAAACTTCGCGCGAGCCTTCGCCAGGCAGTCGTAATGACCCACGTTATGGGCATCGCTCGCGATGAAGCTGTACAGGTTCTGATCGAACAGGCGCTGTGCCGGCTTTTTCTCGCGACCAAAGCGACCGCCGGCAATAAAGTCCGCCGAAGCCTGCAGCTTGCAGCCCATATCGACTAGGCGCTCCGCCACGCTTACATCCTTTTGAACCGCACGATAGCGCTCAGGATGAGCGATGATCACCTGGTAGCCACGGCACTGCAAATCGTAAATCGTGTTCTCGTACTCTCTAAACGCATACGCATCGGCATGCGTCGAAAGCTCGAGCAGGAACTCATTGGTTCCATCGAAATGCAGGTGCTCCGCGGCATCGATACCAAGCTCAACGAGCTTTCGATGGTTGACCTCGAAGCCCATCTGGAGCGGAAAACCGTCAGCGTTCTCGCGCAGCAGCTCAAAGGCATCCCACATCTTGTCGTAATCAAAATAGGGATCACGGCAGTGAGGAGTGCAAACGATTCTGGTTACACCGGCCCGCTTGGCAGCCTCGAGCATCGCCAAGCTCTCATCGAGATCGGCAGCGCCGTCGTCTACACCCGGCAAGATATGGCAGTGAATGTCACGCATAGGTCAGCCTTAATCAACTAAACGTTTGCTCGGTTGGTGAAGATGCCCTTTTTGGAAGCGCCCTGACCGTCGGAGCCCTTCTTAACCTTCTTACCGTCCTTGGTGTAGTAGGAGTAGTAGTACTCGCTGGTCTCGGTCTCGCAGTAGTTCATAACGGTACCGATGAGCTTGACCTTCTCGGACTTTTTGAGCTGCCCGATGGCGTTGAGCGCCTCCTCGCGCTTGGTGAAATCCTCACGCACCACGAACAGCGTGCCGTCGGTCAGGCTGGCAATCTCGGCAGCATCGATGAAGGTGCCGACCGGGGGAGCATCGAAGATGACGTACTGGAACTTGGCGGACAGTGCCTTTACCAGCTTGGCAAAGCGGTGAGAGACGATGATGTCGGCAGGATTGGGAATATGCGGCTCGGCATCGAGGAAGTAGAAGTTCTTCTGACCCGTCTCGACAATTGCCTGGTCAATGGAGATCTGCTCGGAAAGAACCGCATAGAGTCCGCCGCGCGAACGAACGCCGAGCATATCGGAAAGGGACCTGCGGCGCATATCGGCCTCGACCAGGAGCACGGACTTGCCGCTCGTGGCGATTGCCTGAGCAAGGTTAATGGAAACCGTAGACTTGCCCTCGTTGGGAATCGAGGAGGTAACGGTGATGGTGCGAATGGGGTCGTCCACGCTCGCAAAGCGGATGTTGGCCAGAAGGGTCTTGGCGGCATTCTGTACAACGAGCTTATCGGTGTTCTTTGCCTTAGCCATGCCTATTTACCACCTTTCATAGCCGGAATTCGGCCAACAACGGGAATGCCCAGGAGCTCTTCTGCCTCTTCGGCACCGCGGATGCGGGTATTGAGCATGTCTGCCAAAACGACATAGGCAACTGCGATAAAGATACCGGCGAGGAACGCGACGGCAATATACAGCGTGCGCTTGGGGCCGCTGGGGGCTTCGGGGGTCTTAGCCTCGTCGATAACGTTGATGCTCTGGGCAGCGCCGACGTTCTGAGCGACCGTACTCACCGAGCTGGCCATGGCCCTTGCGACCTTAGCTGTCTCCTTGGCATCGGTTCCGGTAACCGAAAGCGTAATGACACGCGTGGTGGTCTCGGAGGAAACAGACACCTTGTAGTCATCCAAATCGGTGAGGCCCAGTTCTTTGGCGGCGCCGCTCTTAACGCTATCGCTATCCAGCAGCGTGGCGATATCGTTGGAAAGCATCTGGCTCGCCGAGAGATCGTTGTAGTTCATCTGGCCGTTATCGTCGGTGCTGTTAGCACGAACGTACATGGTTGTCGTCGCGGTGTAAGTGTTGTCCATCGCAGCGAAGGACACGATGCCCATGGCGATCGCGCAGACCACCGGAAGGGTGATGACCAGCTTGAGGTGCTTCTTCAGCAGCTGGAACAGTTCGAGAAGGGTCATGCAGCTTGCCTTTCATTTCCCCAGTTCGGATTGACAAAACTGTCCGTATGTTATCGCATCTTTTTACCGAGACCAAACTCTATACATAAGAAACAGGCTCTCCTGTAAAAATGTCGGAAGCAATCGTAAAATTGCACAACAACGCCGCACCCGAAAGTCAAATGCGGCGTCTACATCAATATCTATGTTGTATCGCTATGCGAATGGCTCGTCCTGCTGTATGGGAAACGTCACCGTAATGGTAGTTCCCACGCCCAACTCACTCGACAGATCGAGCGTGGCGTGATGATACAGGGCCGCATGCTTGACAATGGCAAGCCCCAGGCCGGTTCCGCCGCGTGCCTTGGACCTACTCTTGTCCACGCGATAGAACCGCTCGAATACCTTGCCCTGTTCTTCAGGCGCGATACCGATTCCCGTGTCGGCGACCGCGAGGAACGGATGGCCTTCGTCGTTGGTGCCGCACTGCAGCGTAACCGTACCGCCGGGTCGATTGTAGCGGATGGCGTTGCTTGCCAGATTATAGATGAGCTCGTCGATCAAGCGCGACACGCCTTCGATGACCACAGGCTTGGTCTCATGACTTATCGTCACATTCGCCTGACGGGCGACCTGTTCAAGACGCTGCTCAACCGCGTAGATGGCACGCGAGAGCTCAATAGGCTCCGTGGACCCAATGGGCACCGCCTCGCCCTCAGTTGCACGCTCGGCCTCGTCCAAGTTAGACAGCGTAAGGATGTCGTTGACAAGCGCTGCCAAGCGGCCCGCCTCACGATAGATGCGACCGCCAAAGTTGCGCAGGTCGTCCTCGCCCTCGACCATGCCATTTGCGATGAGCTCGGCATAGCCCGAAATCGCCGTAAGCGGCGTCTTGAGCTCATGAGTGATATTCGCCGTGAACTCGCGGCGCATACGGTCGTTGTCCGCTAGCACCGCCATTTGGCGCTTGAGTTCCTGGCGCTGCGACTCGATACGCTCAAGCATGGGGACCATCTCGGCATAGGCGTGCTCATAGCTACGGCGCGGGTGGTCCAAATCCACCTCTTGCAACGGCGCGATGATGGCACGGGACTCACGGCGCGCCATAAAAAACGAGAGTACTGCACCCGCTGCTGCGATAAGCAGCATCGGCGCCACCATCGACAGCAAAATCGCCGCAACGCCAGGCTGGGCCTGCGCCAAGCGGACAACCTGGCCGTTATCAAGAGCGACGGCGCGATACAGCATAATCTCGTCGAGCGTAGAGCTTGCGCGCTCCGCGGAACCCGTACCACTCTCAAAGGCCTCGATGACCTCGGGGCGATCGCCATGGTTGGGCAGTGTGGAAGGCGACGCCTCGTTGTCGTAGGCAACCGATCCATCCTTGTTAATCAGCGTGATGCGCAAGTCCTCGCGATCGAGGCTACGCAAGAACGGGATGGGCTCCTGCTGCTCGTCGAGGGCGGCAGCAATGAGCTCGGTTTCCTGCGCCAGATTGGCACTCGTGGCATCCGCCAAAGTGTTTTGCACAAAGAACGCACCCAGCACCGTAAACGCCACGATAACCGCCATGGCGCAAACAAAGATCGTCACAAAAACGCGGTGCGACAGCGTTTGTTTTCCCTGGGGGGCGAAGACCACGGGTTACTCCTCCGATGCGGTGGACGCGGTGTCATCACCTTCGGCACCATCACCGGCAGAAGGCTCGGCCAAGCGGTAGCCCACGCCGCGCACGGTCTCGATGGCGCTGGCATGCTCGCCCAGTTTTTGGCGAAGCGTCTGCACGTGCACGTCAACGGTGCGCGAACCGCCGTCGAAGTCCCAGCCCCACACGCTCTGCAGCAACGACTCGCGGGTAAAGACCACGCCGGGCTTGCGCATGAGATACTCAAGCAGGTCGAACTCGCGCAGGGTGAGCTTAAGCGGCTCGCCGGCAACGGTCACCTCGCGATGGCTGGGCGAGAGCACGATGTCGCCCACGCTGAGCACATCGCTCGCCTGCTTGACCATGCCGCCGCGACGCAGCAGTGCGCGGCAGCGGCTCGCAAGCTCCATGAGCGAGAAGGGTTTAGTCAGGTAATCGTCGGCACCGCCATCGAGCGCCATGACCTTATCGAGCTCGGTGTCCTTGGCGGTAAGCATCATGATGGGCACCGTCGCCGTCAGGCGGTCGGCACGCAGGCGACGCATAATCGCCAGGCCATCGGTGTCGGGCAGCATGATATCAAGCAGCACAGCATCGGGCACCCGTCGCGCCACGGCGGCCTTAAACTCGCCGTCGCACGAAAAGCCCTCGGCCTCGATTCCCTGCTTGCGCAGCGCATAGACCGTCAAATCCCTGATGTTGTCATCGTCCTCGACGTAATAGATCATGTTGAACCCCTTTGCGGCCGATATGACCGCATCTTAACCCTAAAGGCACCTGTAAAAGACAGCATCAGCCAAAACGCCCCGTCAAATAATCCGCCGTACGCGGGTCAGTAGGATTTTTGAAAAGCTGAGCGGTAGGCGCGTGCTCCACCAGCTCACCCAGCAAAAAGAACGCGACCGAATCGGAAATACGCGCGGCCTGCTGCATGTTGTGCGTCACGACCACCAGCGTGCAGGTCTCTTTGAGCTCGCAGGCCAGCTGCTCCACCACGAGCGTCGACACGGGGTCGAGCGCCGAGGTCGGCTCGTCCATCAGCAGAATGTCAGGCTGCACGGCAAGTGCGCGCGCGATGCACAGGCGCTGCTGCTGCCCACCCGAAAGTCCCAGCCCCGACTCCTTGAGCTTGTCCTTGACCTCGTCCCATAGCGCAGCGCGACGAAGGGAATCCTCGACCAGCCCATCCAGCACGGCGCGGTCGCGCACGCCTATGCCGCGCGGACCATACGCGACGTTGTCGTAGATGCTCATGGGAAACGGGTTGGGGCGCTGGAACACCATGCCCACGCGCTGGCGAAGGCGGCAGATGTCGTAATCGCCCAGGATATCTTGACCATCGAGCGCAATCTTGCCCTCGATGCGGCAATCCTTGATGCCGTCGTTCATGCGGTTAAAACAGCGCAGCAACGTGGACTTTCCGCAGCCCGAAGGCCCGATGAACGAGGTGATCTGCTTGTCGCGGATCTTGATATTCACGTCCTTGAGCGCATGGTGGTCGCCATAGAACAGGTCGAGGCCCTCGACGTCGATGCGCGTCGGCGAGGCGGCAAGATCCTCTGCCGTGGGGCGAGTCGCATCCCCAACCTCGCGCTCATGCGCGGCCTCGGCCTGCGCTTCCATGAGTTCTTCAAGCTCCGTGGGCTCCACAGCCGCAGCAGCCGTCATACCGCATACCTCCACATCGATATCAATTCAGCAGTATCGATAGTAGAAATCGCGGCTCATATGCACGTGAGCGCATTGTCAAGTGTTTGTAAGGGCACGCTGGCTATGCGGCGGGCAGCTCGATGGTGAATATCGTGTGTTCGGGCGTCGATTCACATGCAACGGTACCGCCGTGTGCCGCGATGATCTCCTTGGCAATAGCAAGGCCCAGACCGGCACCACCGCGATTGGTCGCACGCGCCGCATCCAGGCGATAGAACTTCTCAAAGATCACCTTGAGCTTAGCTGCAGGGATAGGATCGCCCTGATTGATAAAGCGCACGCGCACGCCACCATCGTCTTGGCGCCTGGCCTCAATCGTGATAGTCGAGCCCTCGTAGCTATAGGCGACGGCGTTTTTCATGATGTTGTTAAACACGCGGGCCATCTTGTCGCCATCCACGAGCACCGTCAGGTCCTCGCGAATATCAACTTGGACTTCCTTATGCTGCTCGTTGAGGATGGGATAGAACTCATCAGCCACCTGAGCCAGCAGCAACCCCAGATCAACATAGCCGCGCGTGAGCACGATATCGTGGAAGTCAAAGCGCGTGATATCGAAGAACTCCTCGATGAGCGCATCGAGCCGGTGCGCCTTGTCGAGTGCCACGCCCGTAAAGTGCGTACGTTGCTCAACCGGCAGCTCAGGAGTCTCTTGCAGCAGCGAAAGATAGCCCACCACACTGGCAAGCGGGGTGCGTAGGTCATGTGCCAAGTACGTGACCAGATCGTCCTTGCGATGCGACTCGTCACGCAGAGCTTGCTGCACCTTGCGCTCACGGTCACGCACGCGGTTAAGGGCGCCCTCGACCTCCAAAAAGTCGCCGTCGATGTTGTCCCAGGTGTCGGGGTGATCGATCAGGCGATCTTGAATACGAGCGGCCAGCACACAATCGGCATGCTGCTCGCCCTGTTCGTAGCCCTGGTAGTACAGGGCGCGGCCACACAAGAACAGCACGCACGCGGCAAGCGCCAGCACAAAGCCAAGCATGTTGAATACAAAGCCGGCATCGAACAGCACCGGCCCTTCGATACCGCCGAGCGCCATGGCGCCAATCGCCAACGTCATGGCCCACGCGGCGCCGCCAATCACCATGCAGCGGCGCACGATCTCAAATCGATCGATCAGCAAAAAGCCGACAAGCAGCGCCGCCAAGATTCCAGCGATGTTATCGATGCCAATCAGCAGCAGGCTCAACAAAAAGAGCAGCACCGTTGCAAGCGCGCGGTTGTCGACGACCGACCTCATGTATTCAAAGAGTCGATCGGGCACCTCGAACGCTTGCCTATCGTCTTTTGTCATATCAAGATCCTCACAAGCGAAAAGCGTTATTCGATTATGTAGCCGACGCCCCAGACGTTTTTGATAAAGCGCGGCTTTTGTGCGTCGTCGCCGATCTTTTCGCGCAAGTGGCGAATGTGCACCATCACCGTATTGTTGGAGCCGGGCATAAAGTCCTCGTTCCACACCGCGCGGAACAGGTCCTCCACGGCCACCACGCTGCCGCGATGCTCGACCAGATACAGCAAGATTGAATACTCGGTGGGCGTGAGGCGAACCGGTGAACCGTCCACTGTCACGGAACGAGCATCGCGGTTGATCTCCAAGCCGTCGAGCTGAATGATCGGCGACTCGGCCGCCTGTGCACGGCTACCGTAGCTGGTGTAGCGGCGAAGCTGAGCGTGCACGCGCGCGATGAGCTCCAGCGGACGGAACGGCTTAACCACGTAATCGTCCGCGCCAAGCGAAAGGCCCTCAATCTTGTCTTGCTGGGCATCGCGCGCCGTCAGCATGATCACAGGATAGGTATGGCTGGAACGGATCGTACGCAGCAGCTCAAACCCATCGATATCGGGCAGCATGACATCCAGCAGCGCCAGATCGAACTCCTGCTCCAAGATTGCCTTGGCGGCATCGGCCCCGCTATAGGCAATCTGGACGTCAAAGCCTTCTTTTGTAAGGTAGATGCCCACTAGGTCGGCGATGGCCTTTTCGTCATCAACTACCAAAATGCGCTCGTTCATGCGTGCTCCTCTCGCGCTCCATTATGCCCGAGGCGACGCACGCCACACACAACAAGCGTGGGTGATTAAGTCGGCCTTAAGCACCCTTGTGCCCGTTCGGGAGCGGATGTGGGCCACGCACGCACGCGATGATCGACGACGCCGGCAAACGATATACTCTAGTTCCAGAAGAGACCATCCCGTCGAAAGCGAAATCCGTGAAGTCCCTCACCTCTTTTGCAAAGCGCACAGCCCAGCTTGCCGCCGGCTTTGTCTGCGCTATCGCCCTTGCCGCTGGCGCGCCCACCGTCGCCGGCGCCCAAGTACTCACGACCGACAATGTTTGCGGCAAAACCGCCGATGCGCGCGGCATCACGGCCGAAAACCTGCCCGATATCGATGCGACCAATGCCCTCGTCATGGGCAAAGACGGCACCGTCTACTATGGGCGCGGCGCCGATGAGCAGGTCAAGATTGCCTCGATCACCAAAGTCATGACCGCAATCCTAACCGTCGAGAATTGCAAGATGGACGAGAAGGTCACGGTGAGCAACGCCGCAGCCACCGTGGGCAATTCAACAGCCGGCCTACTCGAAGGCGACGAGCTCACCGTGAAGCAGGCACTGCGCGGCCTGATGATTCCCTCGGGCAACGACGCCGCCATCGTGCTCGCCGAATATGTGGGCAAGAAGATCGACCCTAAGACCAAAGACGCCGAGGCCACATTTGTGAAGGCCATGAACGAGCGCGCTAAGAAGCTCGGTTGCACCGGCACGCTTTTTGAAAACCCGCATGGTCTGGACTTTGATGAGTGGGCTGGCGATATGCACTCAACCGCACACGACGTAGCGCTGATGATGCAGGAGGCTATGAAAAACGACACGATCCGTGAGGTCGTAGCGAGCGAGGATTCCTGGATGGAGGTCACGGGCGCCGACGACACCGACCATTCGCATTCCATGGACACGCATAACTATTTGCTGGGCCAAGATGGCAACATCGGTGGCAAGACCGGCACCACCGATGATGCAGGCTATTGCTTTACGGGTGCCTACAACCGCGATGGCGACGAGATCTACACCGTCGTTTTGAACTCCACCACCACCGACCAGCGCTTTACCGATACCGCAACCCTTGCCAATTGGTACTACGGTCACAAGGTGACGGTCGCGATCGCCAACACGCAGGAAAAGACCGCCAACGGCAACCCGCTTATGGCGCGCATTGGCCAAACCGACTGGACGGATAAGACGATCGACGCCACGCTCGCCGATCCTACGGCGCAAGCGACCGTGTTTTCCCTTGCCGGCGAGGTGACCGAAAAGGTTAGCTACGACGATCTTTCGGGCACGGTGCATGTGGGCGACAAGGTGGGCAGCATTACACTCAAGCAGGACGGCACCAAGATCGCCGTCATGGATTTGGTTGCCGACGAGGAAGGCTCGGGGCCGAATCCCATTGAGTGGCTACTCGTGAAGCTCGATCGCTTGGGCCGCCGCATCGACAACCGCCCGCTCACGGCAGAAAGCGAGACCGTCGCCAAGGCGCCCGAGGTGTAGTGCGCAAGAATAATAAGTCCACTGAAAGGAGGCGTCCGAAAGGATGCCTCTTTTTTTGAGGGTTCGAATCCCCAGCCTCCTTTCTCCGCACAAAAAAGGGCCCCAAATGGGACCCTTCTTTCAATTCATACTGGCGGAGAGCTGGGGATTCGAACCCCAGATGCCCTTTTGGGGCATACTCGCTTAGCAGGCGAGCACCTTCGGCCTCTCGGTCAGCTCTCCGTAACAGCCGTTCTATAGTAACCAAACAGCCAAAGATGGGCAAGAGGGAATTTGGGGCGTTTCCATTTTTATCTCTCTCGCACTGCCTCCAGCAGATAATCGCGCATATACGGAATTGCAAACGAAACACAGCCATAGCCCGCAGGCTCAATCAACCCCGCATCGATGAGGCGTTTACGATATGACCCAACTTTATTCGCCGGTAACCCCATCTTTTTGGCGATATCGCCGTTGGCAATCTCGCCGCCCTCGCATTGAGCCATTGCCGCGAGATACTGAAGCTGCCGCTCCGAGACCCTGCGCAGCGCCGGGGCAATCACCATAGCATTAAAACTATCAAGAGCCGCCTGGATACCCTTACGAGCTGCCTCTTCGCTCACACTCTCCGCTCCGCTGCGCGCAGCAACCTGCCAAGCGTAGTATCCGACCAGTTGAACCATAAAGGGATAGCCCGCCGAAGCCTTTGTTAATAGCTCAGCAGCACCTTCGTCGAGCTCCTTGCCCGCTCGTCTCATCGTATCCTCAAACGATCCGCCGACTTCAAAATCGGAAAGCCGGGTGAGTTCGATATGTTTTGCCCGCTGAAGGAACGTAAGGGTATCATCAACCACCACGCCATCCACCGATGTTGGCAAACCAGCGAATGCAAAAGCGACATTCGCCCCTTGGCGAATCAAAAGCTGCATCTCATTGCCCAGCTCGCGCATTTCCTCAGTTGAGGCATCCTGAATCTCGTCGAGCGTAATGAGCAGACCTCCGCGCTTCGCGGCATCGTACATTGCCTCGCCCAGATGAGATGCCGACTTCGATACCTCAACGGAGCCAAGGCTGACTCCTAGAATTGATGGGGAAATCGACATTGACTCAAGACGAACATTTCGCTGTAGAGCCTCGAGGATTCTACTGCAAAAACCGGCATTCGAGGCGACGTCAACAACCTCGAATCCTTTTTTTCGTGCAAGATCACCCAATGCATTGAGAAGCACCGTTTTACCTGTGCCTCGGACGCCCGAGATGCGCATGAGTCGATCGGGGGCACCAGGACCATTCTCAAGGGCCTCGGCAAAATCATCCAAAACAGCGTCACGTCCGATAAGCTCAGGCGGATTCATGCCCGCCGTTGGCTTAAAGGGATTAATGGCTTTCGACATTCGACCCTCCTCTGCTAGTTTTAACAACTTTAACAAAGTTTAGCAACTTTAGCAGAGTTTAACAGGTTTAGCAGACCTAGCCGCTTTTGACCTTACCGGTCCTGCTGGAGCCACCCACCTGAGCCAATACAAATAGCTCCATTCAATTTGTCGGCAACCTGCTCGATACAGTAATTCGTACTTTAATTCGTTACGACTTAATTCGTTATACCTTATCTATACGCAAATGTTCCCGGTACCGCCGGTAGCAGTAGCCCCTTCGTTTTGTCGGCATGCTGAGCAAATGGGATGACAAGCGCGGTCCAGCCCTTCTATGCCGCCCCTACCCCAGCGAGCGGT
>USDH01000022.1 GCA_900553415.1 uncultured Collinsella sp.
CGCCACGCCGATGAGGGACAGGCAGTTGGCGATGACGGCGCGCACCGTGTCGGCCAGCTTGAGGCGGGCGGCGAGCACCGCCGCCTCCTCGCGGGCCTCCATGGCGCGGGCGCGATCGAGCGCCAGCTCGCCTTCGCTCACGATGGCATCGGCAAGCGTCCGTTCCTCGTGCGTTAGCACGTCGGGCTCGGCAACGATAGCCAGCACGCCCACCACCGAGGCGGGGTCGCCCGAGCGCACGAAGCCGTCACCCGTGCGAACCGTCAGGTAGATGCCATAAAACGCTGAGCCGCCATAGGTGGCATCAAGCGGCGTTCCCACATAGGCGGACGCCGAGAGCCGCGGCGGCATCTGCGGCGCCAGCTCGTGCACCGGCGCGGCATCGCCCACGGCCGTGTATGTCGCACGCGGCAGCAGGTCATCGCCCTCGGCGTCGGCGCCGTACCACACGACCGGACGGCCCGAAAGACGCGCCAGCTGCGTGGCCATGGCATGGACAATCTGCTGCTGATCGGCGCACCGCTGCAGCATGCGGTTGGTCTCGAGCACCATATGCGTGCGGCGGTCGCTGGCAGCAGCCTGTGCCAAGGCGCGGCGCAGGGCCAACGCAATCGAGCTCGACACAAGCGAGACCACGAACATGATGAAGAACATGCCGGGATAGACGCGGTCGATAAGCGACAGCGAGTAGCGCGGGTCGACAAACAAGAAGTTGTAGAGCGCCACGGCGGCAGCCGAGCTCAGCAAGCAATACAGGCGACTCCAGGTAAAGAATGCGCACAGCTGAACGGCGAACACATAGACGATCATGATGCTCGGCGCGAGACCCGGATGGTCGAGCAGCGCGCCCACAATCGTCGCCGCGACCAGCAGTCCCACCGATACGCAGGCGTCATACAGAGGAGTGCGGCGCGTCAGCGTTGTGCGCCGCCACCAAAAGCTATCGGCAATATCGCCGTCCGTACGGACGTCCATCAGTGCCCCGCCCCTCTCTCAAAAACAAAAACCACCACAAAGGGACAGGCACCTTTGTGGTGGTTTCCCTTGTGGTGGTTCCAAGTGTAAAGCCTTCTACGACCGGCGGTCGCTAGACAAACAGCAGACGTCGACTACGGACGCTCGTCGGGAGCCAGGCGCTGCATCTTGCTCACGGCCTTAAACTTGGTGAACAGCGGCACGTACTCAAAGCTCACGTTGGAGTTCTCCAGGCCGTACCAGCGTGCAGGCGTGCCGGCGGCGCGACGAATGATGTACTTGAGCGTGATGGCCGTACGCTCGCTCGGCTCCACATCGCTTTCGGGCGCCAGAAGCTTACGGATCAGGACGAACTTGAACGTACCGATGTTGCCCGGATCCTTGTAGACCGAGTAATCATGCGTCTGCGCCGGCAGCTCGCCGGTGGCAGCCAGGTCCTGAACGACCTGACGCAGGTAGGCATTGACGCGCTGGTTGATCTTGTAGCCCAGGTACAGATGCACGCGGAACACGTAGTCGGTGCCGAACGTCTCGACCGAATAGGCAAAGGTATGCGGCTCGTCCATGGTCTCGACATTCACGAACCACCAGGCGCGAGCGCGCTTGGGATGCTTGTCCAAGATCGAGTAGACGATATCACGGTCGATGTAATCGGTATGGGTGTCCTTGGTCAGGTACACGATGTTGTCGCTCAGGCGCTCGTAGCGATCGTCATCGCGCAGGCGCTTGAGCTGCGGCAGGTAGCTGCGCAGCGGCAGCAGCGTAAACTGGCGCTGCTCAACAGCCGTACCGTTGTACCAGCACACCATGATACCCATGATGAGCGCGGCCATGAGGATGGTGAAATAGCCGCCGTGGAAGAACTTGGTGAGCGAGCTCACGAAGAAGAAGCCTTCGAGCAAAAGGAAGAAGGCCGCGAAGATCCACGGCGCGACCTTGAGCTTGCGCTCCTCGTGCAGGTAGAAGAAGAGCAGCAGCGTGGTGCACATCATAGTCAGCGTAATGGCAAGGCCGTAGGCGGCTTCCATATGCGCCGAGTTCTGGAACAGCAGCACCACGATGACGCAGCCCACGAGCATGACGTTGTTGACCATGGGGATGTAGAGCTGGCCCTTGGTCTCGGCAGGGTAGAAGACCTGCATGTGCGGCATGAGGTCCAGACGGCTGGCCTCGGACACCAGCGAGAATGCGCCGGTGATGAGCGCCTGCGAGGCAATGATGGCCGCGACGGTGGAAAGGCCGACGGCAAACGGGCGCAGGCCCGGGGCGAGCATCTGGTAGAACGGGTTGAGATCGGCAATGCCCATGAGCTCGGGGTTGGCAGCGTTGTTCATAAGCCAAGCGCCCTGGCCCATATAGGAAAGCAGCAGGCAGCACTTAACGAACGGCCAGGTGGCATAGATATTGCCGCGGCCCACATGGCCCATGTCGGAATAGAGCGCCTCGGCACCGGTGGTGGCGAGGAAGCAGCTGCCCAGAATCATGATGCCCGCGTGGTTGTTGGGGCTCAACAAAAAGACGATGCCGCGCACCGGGTTGAGGCACAGCAGCACCGCGGGATACTGGCAGACAAAGAACAGGCCCGTGCCGCCCAGGAACAAAAACCACAGCGTCATGATGGGGCCGAAGGCGTGACCGATCTTGGCCGTGCCGATGCGCTGCACCAAGAAGAGCACGATGATGATGGCGAGCGTAATGGCGACGACGCGACCCTGGTCATCGCCCAGCACGGCATGGACCGCCGGGATGGTGCGCAGGCCCTCGATGGCCGTGGTAACGGTAACGGCCGGCGTCAGGATGCCGTCGGCGAGGAGCGCCGCGCCGCCCAGCATGGCGGGGATGATGAGCCACTTGCCGCAGCGCTTGACCAAGCTGTACAGGGCAAAGATGCCGCCCTCACCATGGTTATCGGCGCGCAGCGAGATGAGCACATACTTGATGGTGGTCAGCAACGTGACCGTCCACACGACAAGGGAGAGCGCGCCGAGCACGAACTCCTCCGTGACGCTTCCGATGCCGCCGTTGCCGGCAACGAGCGCCTTGGTTACATACATGGGGCTGGTGCCGATATCGCCATACACCACGCCCAGCGTGACGAGCATCGCCGAGATGCTCACAGGAATCGCAGCGTGCGAGGCTGCCTCCTTGGCCTTTTGTTCCATAAGCCGGTTTCCTCCCAACTTTAATGTTCGAAGGGATTATAGGTAATCGGCCCATGTTTTAATGCACTGTTTTCCCAGCTAGATAAAGATTTATACAGTCTTTAGGCTACCGCGGCGATATGGAATGCGGCAAAGGAACTATCCCTTTGCCGCATCTGTCATTTTCCGAGCCAGTTTTTGAACCACCACTCCATGGATCGGCTCATCTCGGCCATAAAGGGACTGGTGTGTTTGCGGGTATAGATATCCACCACGCGCTCCCCCACCTCGCGGGCGTGCGGGCGAAACATCGCATCCATCTCGGCCACCTGCGCGTCCATGGTCGCGGCATCCGCACGGCAGTAGCGCTCCTCGTGCACCAGGTTCACCACGGGGTGCGCGATTGCCGGGCGCTCCTTACGGGGCGTGCCGATGATGAGCATCGACAGCGGCATGGTATAGGCAGGCAAGTCCAGCAGTGCGGCAACTTCCTCGGCGTTCTCGACGATATCACCGATGTAGCAGCTCCCCAGCCCCAGGGCCTCGGCGGCAACCACGGCGTTTTGCGCGGCGATCACGGCATCCTGAGCCGCGATGGCAAAGTCGCCCAGACCCGGCGCGCGGCGGGGCGCCTTGCCCGTACGCTCTACAAACTCGGGCTCAAAGCAGCCCACGTGCTCAAACAGATCGATCCACTTGGCATAATCGACCACAAATATAAGTGCCCAGGGCGCCTTGGCGATCATGGGCTGGTGATCGCACAGGTCGGCCAGACGGTCCAGCGTAGCCTGCTCGCGAATGCTCACGATGGAATACATCATCATGGCGCCCGCCGACGGCGCGCGACTCGCCGCATGCAAAATCGCCGCACGCTGCTCGTCGGTCACCGCCACGGGACGGTCGTCGTCATCGCGCGCAAAAGCGCGCGTGGACGAACGGTGCTCCAAAATGTCCAGCACCGCGTTGCCCGTAGTCTCGACCGGATAGCCGTACGTATCCACGCCCGCAGCTCCGTCGCCGCCCATGTCCGCTTTGCAAACTTGCTCGCTCATCGCCCTACCCTCGCCATTTCTTTAAGAAGCCTTTACGTTTCCGTGTAATTCCCGTCCATTATCGCGCAGGTCGCCGCTACATTGCGCAACACCACCACGCACGCGCGTTATTATGGCTGGTTGTTGTGCGCAGTCATCAAATGCAGCGCATATCTTGGTAACAATCGGGTAAACCCCCGCTTTCGTAGGTTTTAGTTTGTGAGGAGTCTCAGCATGTTCGCTGCCGCCATCTCGCTCGTCGGTCTTGCGGCGACCGTCTACCTTGTCTTGCGCGAGGCCAAGGCCATTCGCGCTCAGTCGGGCACCGTTGCCAAAAGCGCTCTTGGGTGGAGCGTCGCCTTCGGCCTGTTCCAGCTCTTTTTGACCATTTGGGGCGCCATTGGCCTCGTCGCCCAAAACGAGCCGCTCGCCTTTGTGATGCTCATCCTGACCAATGCCATCCTCACCGGCTGCGCTTGGGCCAGCATCGCCCGCGACCGTATCGCCCCGCGCGTCTTTGCGTTTGCCGTGCCCGATGCCCCCGCTCCCACCGGCAAGCTCGCCCGCCTGCGCGGCGCCTTTGTGGGCCGCCCGCTCGTCGCCGCCGTCCTGTGTCTGCTGCTCGCCGGCGTCTTTGCGCTGCTGGGCATGGAGGTCTCGTCCAACCACGACTTTACCTGGGTCTACCCCCTGTGCATCCTGCTCGAGTGGGCTATCATCACCGTGCTCATGACCGGCTTGTTCTTCCTATTCCAGCGCCACGGCGCAGCTCCGGCCGTCCTGGCCTTTGCCCTCTTTGTCCTGGGCATTGCCGAGTTCTTCGTCATCACGTTTAAATCCATGCCCATCCAGCCGGGCGACCTTTCGGCCATTTCCACCGCCGCCGCGGTCGCCGGCAACGGCTACACCTTCTCCATCTCGCTGTTCTGCGTGCTGTCCATGGGCTTTACCGCCATCGCCATGCTGCTATGCGAGTACGCCGGCCTGGTGGCACCGCACCGTCAGAAGGGCGCCGCCAACGCCAAGCGCATGCTGCTCATCAACCTGCTCGTGGCGGTGCTGTGCCTGGGCGGCGTGACCGCGCATGTCACGCTTATCGACTACTACAACACCCTCGGCATCACCGTCTACACCTGGCGTCCGCTCGAGAGCTACTGGCGCGAGGGCTATCTGCCTGCCTTTATTAGTGCAGCACAGTCCATCAAGCCGCCCAAACCCGCCGACTACTCCGTCGACGATGCCAAGGCCACGCTCAAAAAGTACGCCAAGGCCTACGACAAGTCCGACGCGGCCAAGAGCGACGAGCGCGCCGCCGCAAAGGAGCAATTCGACAGCGAGAAGCCCACGGTCATCGCCATCATGAACGAGACCTTCTCGGACCTGTCCATCTACCAGAACATGCGCGCCGGCTACGAGGGCCCGCAGTACTTTAAGAACCTGTCCAACTGCCTCAGCCGCGGCAAGCTCTACGTGAGTGCCTACGGCGGCGGCACCGCCAATACCGAGTTTGAGTTTATGACCGGCAACTCCATGGCCAACCTGGGTTCGGGCGTGTACCCCTACACCATCTACAACATGGAGACGACCGGGAACCTGGCAAAGCAGTTCAAATCGCTCGGCTATTCCACCACGGCCATGCACCCCAACCACGCCACCAACTGGAACCGCGAGAACGTCTATAAGGACTTTGGCTTTGACCAGTTCCTGTCCATCAACGATTTCCAGGGCGCCGATACCCTGCGCGGCATGGTGACCGACCAGGCTACCTACGACAAGATTCTGGAGCTGCTCGACCAGAACGCCGACCCGCAGTTCATCTTCGATGTGACCATGCAGAACCACTCGGGCTACGACACGGGCCTGCTGTCGGCAGATAAGCAGATGCACCTCAACATCGACACGACCGATCTGGACGCCAAGACCGTCGAGGACGGCACGCTGTCCGATGTCGACGAGTACGTCTCGTGCATCGAGCAGTCCGACCAGGCGCTGCGCTACTTCCTCAACGCCTTGAGCAGGCTTGACCGCAAGGTGGTCGTGGTGTTCTGGGGCGACCATCAGCCGTTCTTCCCGTCCAAGTTCAACGATAAGTGGTTTACCGACGAGGACGACGCCACGCATCAGGAGCGCTTGTGGCAGACTGACTACATCATCTGGGCTAACTACGACGTTGCCGGTTGCGACCAGACGAGTGAGGTCGACGACCTGTCCACCAACTACCTGTCCACCCAGCTGATGCAGCTGATTGGCGCCCCGCTTTCCGACTATCAGAAGGCGCATATGACACTGCGCGAGTCGCTGCCCGCCATCAACTCCGTGGGCTACGAGGACGCCAGCCTGCGCTGGGCGCTCTCCTCCAACGTCACCGGTGACGACGCCGCTGCCGCAGCCGCCACCAAGGCGCGCGAGGATTACGCCAAGATGCAGTATTACGAGATGTTCCGCGACGGCAAGAACGTCTATACCGAGCACTTCCAGACCGAGGCCAACGAGACCGACCCCAACCTGGCACCGGGCACGACGAAGATCAAGTAGCGGGTCGCTCATAACTGAAACGTCTGTCCGGGCGGAGGCATATAAGGTTCCCTGCTCGGACAGTCCTGCGCAAGACGGAGGCCACATTAAGTGGCCTCCTTTGCGTGCGGAACTCGCGATGAACCTTATATGCCTCCGCCCGGACAGACGCCCTGTTGTTGGAGTACGGCTTGTCATGGGGGTACCCGCAACATATATAAGTTGAAGGCCACGTCATGTGGCCTTTTTGCATCCGGAAACTGTGTCCCAGAATTCATGTCCGGAGTGGGATGCAGTTTCCTCTTGCGACCCCGTCGGGAAAGCGCATCCCACTCCGATCACAAATTCCGGGTCACATTTTCCGCCAAAGGATTCAACCGGAAAGTGCATCCCATTCCAAGCCTTAATTCCGGGACATAGTTTCCGGACAAGACATCAACCGGAAAGTGGGGACCACTCTGAGCGTCGATTCTGGGACACACTTTCCGAAACGCCGCGCATTCGGAAAGTGCGTCCCGCTCTGAATACATCCGGACATGGAATATCCGCTTATTAGGCCTTCCATCAATAAAGGGGCGCCCTCCCGAGCGGCGGGCTCGAAGTTCATCGCGAGTTCCGCACGCAAAGAAGGCCACTTAATGTGGCCTTCTTCTTGTGCAGGACTGTAGAGCAGGGAACTTCGTGCCCGCCGCCCGGGAGGGCGTTGCGTTTAGAAGATGGACCTAGCGCTTGTTCCTCCGGGACAAAAGAAGCGCGGCTATAAATGCGATGATTGCAAGCGTCAGCAACACCAAAAGCAACGTGAGTGTGCTGTCGCCCGTTGCCACGAGACCGAGCAAGCCGGGCTTCTTGCTGCCAGCAGACTGCACGGGGATCTTCTCGCCGTCGTCCTCGGCGGTAATCTCCCAGCGAATGGTCTTGTTTGCGTCGGCAAGCTCGTTGCCTACCGACGTCGGGACACTTAGTTGCAAATTGAGCACCGTGCTGCCATCGCTCGCAAACGTTGCGACCTGCGTGGGATAGGCAAACACGCTGCCCGGCGTTCCCGTCTGGAGCCAACCGGCAGACGCATCGCCCGCCGACGCTGTCAAGGTAATGGGCGACAGCAGGTGTGCCGTCTCGTGATCGACAACGGCCCGCACAAACACGCGTACCTGGGACTTTACGCCCGTGGCACGAACCTCGATCTGCTGCTCGCGCACATCGCCGGGCATCAGATCTTTAAAGGCCAAAAACAGATCGGGCTCCCCCGAAGAGCCCGTCGCTCCCGAGACCGTCAACTGTCGCGCATTTCCGTCATAGGCAATCGCGGGAGCGTCGGCAAACGCACGAGCAGGCGCGGCGAGCGCGACAATGCAGAAAATGGCCGCGACCACGCAGCGCAAGGAAGTCGCAACGTCTTTGCGAATTGGGAAAGCCATACTTACACACCCCCATGCGGCGGCACCAGCACGCCATCCTCGACTGCACAGCCCCATGCCTCTGCAACTGCATCGTCGGGCGTGGATTGAATTGCCTGGGTCGAAATGTCAACGACCAGGTTCTTCCCACCTGCTTTATGCTCAGTCACGCTCTTGATGAGCACATCGGTTTTGTCCATCGGTGAAACGGGAGACGTCCAGTAGTAGAATCCGTCGGACGCGACAACCCAAGAGGCGGCTCTGTTGGAAGCAGATGCCTTGGACACACTGCCCCAGTCAATGACGTAGTCGGTGCCGGCAACCGGCTCATCCCACAGGCGCGCGCCATCCTGGTCCTGCCAGTAGATATCCACCGCAACACGCAGGTATGCCGGGGCCGAGCCCTTGTTTGTAATCGTGACGTCGCTCTTCACGTTGTCATTGAGGTTCTCGTCCACCGAAGGCGCCACCGAGCCAAAGCCAAACTTGTTGACCAGCACCCCCGTAACCGAAAGCCACGCAAAGGTACCAGCGGCGCCAGCCAACAGGAGAACGCCGACAAGGAGGGCGACGATCTGCTTGCGCTTAGTCATCCTAGTCCTCCCTCCCCAGCGTGCCGTTTTCCCAAACATTCTTGGCACGCGAGCCGCCATCGACCCATTTGTCCTTCGCGCGCGTGTTGACGCACGTCACCATCGCATCGCCCGCGCTCGAAGCAGACGAAATCGTCAGCTCGGCAGATTTACCGGGCGCCTTGCCCGGCGTGCTCAGCTCGCCCTCGTAGCGCCATGCCCAATTCGTGTCTTCCTCGACGGTATAGGTGCCCGTCGGCGCGGCAAATTGCACGCTGCCGACATACCAGGTCTCGCCGTCTTCGTCGCGCCTCTCGCTAACTTTCACCTCGACCATGCGCGTCTTGGCAGGAGAATCCTCCGACGCCTTGCGTGCCACCTTAAAGCGGAACGTTTGTCCCATGGCGCTGGCATCGGTGGTCTTTTTGACGATCGCCAGCGCATGGGTCTTGGCGAAGTCGAACACGGCATTGCCGTCGCCTTGCTTGCCTTCGCCCGTCTTCTTGGACTCCAGGCGGTTGGCTAAGTCGAACGAACCGTTACCCGAGCCCAAACTGTAGAGCGAGACATACTGGTCGTTAACGGGTTCCTCCGTCATGGACGCATCAGGACCGTAGCTCGCCCGCTTAACGGTAACAGTCAGCTGCGTCCCCATAAACGGCTCAGCAAAGCAGACCTTAAAGGGTGCTTTGTCGGCGCTATTGTCGACTGTGTTGGCGGCGTTGGGATCGAGCAGCCATTTAAGCTGCGCGGTGGTCATGGTTACGTGGTTCTCGGGGTCGGACGTATCCTTGGCGACCACGCGATACGTCACGGGATACAGGTCCATGTCGCCCTTAACCGGCTCGTCCTTAAACTCATCCCAAGACTTCGCAGCGCCACCGTCAGGCACATATCGCCACTCCAGGAAGAGTTCGCGCACGTCACCGCTGGCCGCCCGTTCATCGAGCAGCGCGACGATCTTGAAGTGGGCGTCCGAGTCATATGCCACGGACTTTTTCTCCATCTCGGGATTGCCGTCGTTGTCATAGAACGGGTTGCCGCTCTCATCCACCTTGGGAACATCGACGTTATGGACAAAGCCGGCGCCCGTCGCGCGCTCGCCGTCCGAGTCGACCGTCGCCGTAAAGACGACCGACCCGTCGACACCGTGATAGCGAACCTTATACGGCGCGATCTTGTACACCGCGGTGTAGGTCACGCTCTCAAAGGGCTCGCTGCCCTCGAGGGGATACTTCTCGCCATCGGTCAACAGGGTGTATTTGCCATCGGAATCATAGTCGCGCGACCAGCCGGCAAAGTCGTACTTGGTGCCGTCAATGCCCACAACCTCCTTGACAGCCTTGACCTCAAGAGAAATCTGGTCGCCGGAATCAGTACGGCCGAGACCGCGGACAAGAGCAGGATTCGCGAGATTTGAGTCGATGTTCGATTGAACGGTAACCAGGCTGGGACGGTAGACCGGGTACAGCTCCATGGGGGCCCTGACCACGGTAGAAGCACTCACCATGCGGATACCCTCCGACCAAGCGACATAGCCCTTGCCAGGTGCCGGCTTGGCTTCCGTCCAGCCCACGAAGGCGTTGAACGCACCTCCTGTATCCCTATCGATAGCGCTGACGTCATAAGTGGGCTTCGGGATGCTGCCATCAAGGTTGCCGAGCATATCGCCTTGCTGAGCAACTTTGCCGTCAACATCTTTGGCATTGAGATGGTACACGACCGCCAACGGCGAATAGTACGCCACAAATGTATAGGCCCCGCCGGGTTCCACCTGATGGGAATACGAGTTATCGCCGTTAGGTTCGATCTCTTCAGCTTCGCCATTCGGAAGCTCGATCTCAACCTTCTGCAACTTATACAGCTCACCGCCTGCTTTATAAACCGGAGTCGTGACGTCAGGGGTCACCGTTGCCGTAGCAGGGTCGGTGCCCGCGTTGATAACGGGATCGATGTCGTACCTAGGCACATTGACCTTGTCCGTGCCCTTAAAACCGGCGCGATACAGGTTGGTGGTGTACCTAACATCGTACTTCGCGTACACCGGATAGGCATCCTGCCACTGGGTGACCTTAAAATCTGGTTTCACCAGATACGGTTCGGCCTTATCCGGGTCAGAAGTGGTGAAGGAATCGCCCTCGACATCGTAGATATACTTCCAGACGTCAGAACCCTTCTGGACCTCGGCGGTCGAAATCCAGCCCAGGAACTTATAGCCCGGCACGGCCATGTCGGCATCGGTCGGGGAAGCTTCGAGGGTCAGGGGGCTCTCATACGATCCCTTCTCACCATCTTCTGGCTTTTCGGCCACTTTAACCGACTTATTAACATGCGGGTAGTAATACGTGAACGTCGGATCCGCCCCGTTCACCTTGGTCTGCAGCAAGTTACTCTCATAGCGCCGCGTGGCAGTCCTCACGACATTATCGCCCTTGTTGTAGAAATTAACGTCCGTGGTAATCATCGCGCGAACGTAGTACTTCTTATCTGTACGCACCATGCTCTCGATGGGATTTTTCACATATGTCCAATATTCACCATCGCGCTCAAGCGTCCAGAAATTCAGGCGATAGCGATCATTCACCGGTTTGACCGTTACGTTCAGCGAAGCCGAAGTCCAAGTATCGCTTAGCGTTGCAGCGCCTGGAAAATCGGTATCGGCATAGAGGTTTTTTAGAGTATCGGCTCCCGTATCGTTTTTAACGTTGTGCGAGTACGCGTTAAGGGGACTCACGACAAGGGTTTCCTTCGTGAAGCGCGTGCCACACGTTTCATAACTATCCTTTATACCGTGGTCAACATGCTCCGGGCCCCAGTGGACGACGTTTTCACGCACGAAGGTACTGCCGACGTTTTCCTCAAAGGGCGTTTGATAGCGATTCCAAACGGAACAAAGTAGCTTGCTGTCCGTAAACTCATGGTTGGTATAAGCCCGAACGTAATAATCCACGCGGTACTCAAAGCGGGCGATGTAGGTATGCGGCGCGGTTAAATCGACATCGGCGGGGAGCGTATAGCTGGGATCGCGGCTTACGCGCACCTCGAGCGGGGCATCCTCGGTTCCCTTGTTTTCATACCAACCCAAGAAGCGATAGCCGTCGGGCAGGGTGCCGTCCTTGGATATAGCATTGCCGGATACATCGAGCACCTGCACGGTATACGCGCTTGTGCCATCTTCTGCAGTCCCAACTTTAACGTAAGTTTTGCCCACGCCTTCGCGCTTAGTTTTATCATCCGGGTCGTGGCCTTCAAACTCCGTCAGGATGTTCGACACGTAGTCGCTGTACACGGGATAGAAATCGGTAGGCCCGACCACGGTGATCTCGCTACCCGCAGGATAGAATGCTCCCTTGTTTTTCAGATCAGCCAGCTGAGTAGAGGTGATGGCGGCATAGGCACCGTTCTTCCCGGCCTCGTTGCTAGGCTGCGAGGTCCAGCCGATAAACGTTGCGCTGTCGGAAAGCCCCTCGCGGTCTGCAGGAGCCGTAGGCGTCACATCCACACCGTAGCGATACCAATCAACTGACTTGTTGTGCGCATCACCGGTTTTCCAATCAAGCGTCTCACCCTTAGCGTTATAGAACAGCACCTGCGCCTCGTATGAAGCGATAAAGAGGTCGTTACCCTTGAAGCCCTCACTCTCGGCATGATCCTTGCCGTTGTCGGCAGTGTAGATAGACGTCGCCTCGTGCTTCGTGTTGTCCTGAACGCGCTTGCCATCCTTCACCGCAGCGTCATCGGTCTTGCCGTCAAACCAGCTGTTGTCTTGTCCAATTCGGTTCACACGCACATCGGGCTCGCGGAACCAGCCCATAAAGCGGTAGCCGTCGTTCTTCTCGCTCAGGTCGTCGGGCTTTTTGGTGGTATTCTGCCTAAACGTCACCGACGTATCGCCCTGGGCCAAGCCCTGAGCCGTTCCCGCCAGCACAGCGCTCACGGCAAAGGTGTAGGGGTCCGAGGTCGCCTGATCAATACCAAGCTTGGTTGCCTCGATGGTCGCGGTGCCCGCGCCGGGAAAATCGGTCGTTGCCTTAACGCTCTGGCCATGCACGGGAATATTCAGTTTGTAATCCATCGCCCACTCATTGGCGTGCGTGCCACCCAGGGCCTCATCGTTAGCAGTCGAGCGTTTAGTACCGGCACAGAAATCATAGTCATGCTCTTCCCACAGCTCACGCGTGGTATAGCGCTCGTCGTCCCACGGGCCATAGCCGTCGCCCTTGGTGGTACCGTCGCCGCCAAACGAAGGGATCTTCTTTTTGGCAGGATTACCCTGGCTATTGCCAGAAAGGCTCACGCTCGGCTTAAAGTAGCACTCGGTGACCGTCGCGTCGCCCTTGTTGGCGCGCGCAGCAATGCCGCCCAGGTTCACGTCGTTTTGGATGATGGGGATCACGGCGATGGGGTTGTACTGGCGCGAGCTCAAGTCGCCCGCAAAATGGCTGCGGACGAGCTCGTTGCCCTCTTCGGTCAAAATACGGCCCGCCAAGCCACCCGTCCACGCGCGCGTCACGGCGACGACGCCCACGTACGACGCGGCATAGCTGTAGCACTGCGCCGTCGAGAAGCAGTCGATAATCTTGGCCTCGCCCGCCATGCAGCCCACAAAACCCGAGGCGTACACGTTGTTGCCGCCCAGGGCGCCAATGGCCACGTCGTACTTATTGGTGACGTCGGTCATGCCCTTCTCGGCAATCGAGCCGTCGTCCTTACGCGTCGGCGTCACGCGACAGTACTCGATAGTCGAGTTCTTAACGTAGCCGGCAAACGCCGCCATATACAGACCCTCACCGCCGAGCGCCTGCACGCCCGAGGTCGTATTGTTGACGGCACGGCCGCCACGGACCTCGCAGTTGTAGAGGGTGCAGCCGTCGAGCTCGCCGGCGATGAGACCGCCCTCAAAGCCTGCGTTGGTAATGAGGTTGAGAGCATTGTTGGCGCAGGTCACGTGCAGCGTGCTCTCCATGACCATAACGTTTTCGAAGCGCGTTTTGACGGCCTTGCCCACGATAATGCCACCGCGGAAGTCCGCCCACACGTTGGCGTCCTTGACCAGGAAGTTTTTGATGGTGGCACCGTTGGTCTCGGCAAAAAATCCCGTATCGCGCTCGGGGTCAAAAGCGTCTTTATCGTAGCTCAGGCCCTCAACGGTGTGGTTTTGACCATCGAACACGCCCTTAAACGGATGCTCCTTGTTGCCAAACGACAGATGCTTAACGGTGTGCGAGACAATGGTCTTCATGTCGTCATCATTAAGCACGATATCGTTATCGAGATAAACGCGCCAGCCGGACGTATCGCGCTCACGCGAAAGCGCCACGTACACCAAAAAGTCGTTCGCGTTTTTGATGTGGTATTCGTTTGTGTTCTCGGGCACGTCCTCGGCATGCACCACCGTTGGCAGCGCCATAACGCAGCAAAGGGCAATCGCCGCGACGGCAACTAGCCTGCTAAGCACACCCCGGTTCATGTTCTTGATCTTCATAGGCTAGTTCGCCTCCGGCCAGCCCGCGACGTCAAGCACGTCGAGGACGGTATCGCTTGCCTGCTGGTTTTTGGCCTGCACGGCCTGAACATCGATATCGAGCCTGAATGAGCCGCCGCGCGCGGCATCGTGGTAGTCGCCCACAAAGCGCAGCGAGTCCATGAGGCTTTCCGTCATGGCGCCGGGGTCGAGCGTGCCGCCACGCCCGGCCAATCCGCGGTAGTAGTACCACCCATCGCCGCCATCGATCCACGGGGACCCCTCGCCCGCGTTCACATGAAACGCAACGCTGCCCGAAGCATCCGCGCTCGAACCGTCGGGCGCCACCGACGTCATGCGCAGACGCGCGCGAACGTACTCAGGCTGCGTTCCAGCGTTCTCCACGCGCACAATGCGGCTGATATCAGAGCCACTGGCCTTGGTGTCGGGATAGTCCCCGTACTCGTTGGGCTCAAACGGAATCTCCTCGCCCTGTTCGTTGAGGGTGTATTCGCAGACTCGTACCTTCACGCTGCCAAACGATAGAACGTTGTTCACCGGAACCATATCAACGGTAAAAGCCAGCGTGCCGCACAGGCACGCCAGGGCCAACAGCGCCATCGCGGCAAGCGCCAAGGTGCGTTTCTGATTGTCGGAAAGATTGTTGAGCATTACGTTCGCCAATCGTCGATCAAAGGGGGACCGAGATCCCGGCCCGAAAATGGGGATGGGGAGCGGGCCGGGATCTCGGTG
>USDH01000023.1 GCA_900553415.1 uncultured Collinsella sp.
GGCGAGGGCGTGCCTCCTGTGCTCGTGAGTGGCGATCATGCAAAAGTTGACGCTTGGCGCCGCAAGAACGCCATCGAGCGCACCTGCCGCTGGCGTCCCGACCTGATCGAGACTGCGCGGCTCACGCCCGAGGAGCGCGCTTACGCGCAGGAGATCCTTGACGCTTCGTATTCGCAGAGCGAGGAGTGAGTATGGTTCCTACGCAACATTCCGCGTTGAGGGGCGCTTTTGAGTGGATCGCGGTCATCGCGATCGCGCTTGTGGCCACCTTCTTGATCCGCACCTTTGTGGTCGAGCCCTTTGTGGTGCCCACCGGCTCTATGGAGGACACAATCGAGATTGGCGACCAGATCCTGGCGCAAAAGGTGAGCCTCGAGCTCGGTCAGCCCGTCAAGCAGGGCGATATCGTGGTGTTTCACAACCCCGATGGCACCTCCGAGCATGATGTTCTTGTCAAGCGCGTTATTGCCACGGCCGGCCAGACGGTCGACCTGCAGGACGGCAAGGTGGTCGTTGACGGCCAAGCGCTCGACGAGGACTATACGGCGGGCATGAGCTGGCCACTTTCGGTCCAAGCGCCCGGCGCCCAGGTGAGCTATCCCTACACCGTCCCCGACGGGTGTGTGTGGGTGATGGGCGACAACCGAGAGAACTCAGCCGACTCCCGCTATTTTGGGCCGGTCGACCGCTCCGATTTAATGGCCGTGGCACTCGTTCGCTACTGGCCGCTCAACCGCATCGGCGCTATCGACTAAAAACCGCTATAGTACAGTACCTAACCGTGTAATCGTTTCGACGAGGGGATATTAGAGGCATGAACGCTTCATCGCTTTCCTTCCAAGACATCATCCTGCGCCTCCAGCAGTACTGGGGCGAGCGGGGCTGCGTCATTATGCAGCCCTATGACTCCGAGGTCGGTGCCGGTACCTTCCATACCGCGACCACGCTGCGCTCGCTCGGTCCCGCCGAGTGGCGCACCTGCTATGCGCAGCCCTGCCGCCGTCCCGCCGACGGCCGCTACGGCGAGAACCCCAACCGCATGCAGCACTACTATCAGTTCCAGGTGCTCATCAAGCCCTCGCCGGTTAACGCCCAGGAGCTCTACCTGGGTTCGCTGGCCGCCATTGGCCTGGACCCCAACGACCATGACGTCCGCTTTGTCGAGGACGACTGGGAGAGCCCGACGCTGGGCGCCTGGGGCCTTGGCTGGGAGGTCTGGCTCAACGGCATGGAGGTCACGCAGTTTACGTACTTCCAGCAGGTGGGCGGTATCGAGGTCGACCCCGTGCCCGTCGAGATCACCTATGGCCTGGAGCGTATCGCCATGTACGCCCAGGGCGTCAACTCGGTCTACGACCTGGTGTGGAGCTACCTGCCCGACGGAACGCCCATGACCTATGGCGACGTGTTCCTCGAGAACGAGCGCGAGTTCAGTGCCTATAACTTTGAGGTCGCCAACGTCGAGATGATGCGTCAGAAGTTTGACGACTACGAGGCCGAGTGCCATTCCTGCCTGGAGCGCAAACTGCCGCTGCCCGCATACGACTGTGTCATGAAGTGCAGCCACGCTTTCAATCTGCTCGATGCCCGCGGCGCGCTGTCCGCGGTCGAGCGTGCTAACTACATCCTGCGCGTCCGCGCCGTCGCTAAGGCGTGCTGCGAGGCCTACATGGCCGAGGTCGCCGGAGTCAACGAGAATGCCGACCAGGAAGGCGAGGTGGCGTAAGCCATGGCAGACGCTAAGGATTTCCTGTTTGAGATCGGTACGGAGGAAATGCCCCCCGCACCGCTGAACAATGCCGTCAAGCAGCTTGGCACCATGATTGCCAAGGGCCTCGACGAGGCCGGTCTGGCCCATGGCGAGGTCCGCGTGATCTCGAGCCCGCGTCGTCTGGCTGCGCTCGTGGCCAACGTCGCCACCGCGACCGATGAGGTTCACGAGGTCAAGCGCGGCCCTGCGGCAAACATTGCCTTTGATGCCGACGGCAACGCCACCAAGGCCGCCCAGGGCTTCGCCCGCAAGTGCGGTGTGGCTGCCGAGGATCTGGTCCGTCGCGAGGACACCGACGGTCGCGAGTATGTGTTCGCCGAGAAGAACATTCCCTCCGCACCGGCTACGCCGATTCTGACCGCTCTGTGCGAGAAGACCATCGCCGGCCTGCAGTGGCCCAACTACCGCTCCCAGCGCTGGGGCCACGAGCATGCGACCTTTGTTCGTCCGGTCCGTTGGATCTGCTGTCTTTTGGGCGAGGATGTTGTGCCCGTGTCGTTTGCCGATGTGACGAGTGGCAACACCACGCGTGGTCATCGCGTACTTGGCCCTGGTGACCATGTGGTTGCCAGCCCCGCCGTCTACGAGCAGGTGCTCGAGGATGCCGGTGTGCTTTCTGCCGAGCGCCGTCGTGAGGCCATCCTTGCCGGTATCGCCGAGGTCGAGGCTGCTCGCCCCGGCTGCCACGTCGATACGCCTAAGAAGGTCTTTGAGGAGGTCATTAACCTCTGCGAGTGGCCGACGGTGCTCGTCGGTACCTTCGATGAGGAGTTCCTCAAGGTCCCGCACGAGATCATCTGCGAGTCCATGCTCACCAACCAGCGCTACTTCCCGATCTATGACGGCGAGGGCAAGCTCACGCGTGAGTTCGTGGTCGTTTCCAACAGCAAGCCCGAGAACGCCGAGCGTGTGATCGACGGCAACGAGCGCGTCGTGCGCGCCCGTCTGGACGACGCAAAGTTCTTCTACGAGGAGGACCTGAAGATCTCCCTCGACGAGTTCCGTGAGCGTCTGGCCAAGGTTGCCTTCCAGGAGAAGCTCGGTAGCGTGCTCGCCAAGTCCGAGCGTGTTGAGCAGCTCGCGCTCGCCATCGCCCGCGAGGCCCATCTGGGCGCCCACCTGGCCGCCGACGCCGCTCGCGCCGCTCACCTGTGCAAGGCCGACCTGGTGTCCAACGCCGTCGTCGAGTTCACGAGCCAGCAGGGCGTGATGGGCGGTTATTACGCGACCGCGATGGGGGAGAACGACGAGGTCGCCCATGCTATCCGCGATCACTATCGTCCCCGCTTTGCCGGCGATGATCTGCCCGAGGGCACCGCTGGCTGCATCGTGGCCTGCGCCGACAAGCTCGATACCATCGCCGGTATCTTTGCCATCGGCGAGCCCCCGACCGGCTCTTCGGACCCCTACGCGCTGCGTCGTGCCGCTATCGGCATCATCAACATCCTGCGCGACCGCCTGCCGATCGACCCCACGTCGCTGATTGACTTTGCCCTTGAGCTCTATAGCGAGCAGGGCATTGAGTTCGACGCCGCCGAGGTCGCCCAACAGGTCCGTGACTTCTTCCATGGCCGCCTGGTGAGCATGGCCCGCGACGAAAAGATCCCGGCCGATACCGTTGCCGCTGTCTCCGCGGTGCACATCATCGCCCCGTCCGTCTTCTTCGCCCGCTGCACCGCCCTCGACGAGGCCCGCAAGAACGACGCTGAGACCTTCGACAACCTGGCGACCGCCTATGCCCGCGCCGCGCACATTTCCAAGTCCGAGCTGGGTGCGGAGTACGACCGCGCCCTGATGGGCGAGGCTGAGCTCGCGCTCGCCGACGCCTCCGAGGCCGCTCAGACCGCCGTCGATGCTGCCCTTGCTGCCGAGGATTACCCGGCCGCATTTGCCGCCCTTGCCGCCTTGCGTGCCCCCATCGACCGCTTCTTCGATGAGGTCATGGTCATGGACAAGGACGAGCAGCTTCGCGATAATCGCCTTAAGCTGCTCAACCGCTTCGAGGCCGTTTTCTCCGGCATCGCCAACATCGGTGAGCTTGCCCGCAAAAAGTAAGCCAGCCTGCGCATAAGCGCAAAAGGAGCCCCGCATGGATTGCCCGGTCACCGCTCGTCCCACCGTTATCGTTATCTCCGATTCGCTCGGCGATACCGCTTGTGAGGTGGTGCTTGCGGCGTCCGGGCAATTTGATGAAGGGGCTTTTCACGTTTTGCGCCTGCCCAAGGTGACCTCGGTGGAGCAGGTCAAGTCATTTGTGGGGCCGCGCGTCGATGCCGACCATCGCGATATCGCCGTGTTCCACACCATTGTCGATCCGGCCCTTCGTGCTCGTGTGCTCGACTACTTGGGCATGCTGCACATTCGCTCGGTCGACCTGATCGGTCCGACGCTCGCCGTGCTGTCGTCGCTCGTCGGTGTGCCGCCCAAGGGCGTTGCGGGCGTGATTCACAAGACCGATGACCGCTATTTCCATCGTATCGAGGCCATGGAGTATTTCGTTGAGCACGATGACGGGCGCGGTTGCGACGATCTGTCGGGTGCCGATATCGTGCTACTGGGCGTATCGCGCACGTCCAAGACGCCGCTGTCGATGTATTTGGCCTATCAAGGTTACAAGGTTGCCAATGTTCCGTTGGTCCATGGCATGGAGCCGCCGAAGTCGATTTACGAGGTCGACCCGATGCGCCTGTTCGGCCTGATTTCGACTGTCGATGTGATTTCCGAAATTCGCGATAGCCGCTTGGGCGATGACTACGCCCGTGCCGTTGCCGGCTCCTATGCCGAGCCCGAGAGCGTGCGCAGCGAGCTCGAGGAAGCTCGTGTCCTCATGAAGCGCCTAGGCTGCTTTGTGGTGCGTACTGACGGCAAGGCCATCGAGGAAAGCGCTGCCGAGATCATTAGCCACTTGGAGGAAATCCAAGAAGCTCGCGCCCGCCGAGCCACCCGCCGCGCCTAATATTAGTAGCATTTTGATAAAGCGATTTAGCAAAAACATCGCATCTGACCTGCTTTTTTATTGTGTTGGTATCTTCATAAGGTAACCAACTTTACCTACCGTTTACCGCCAGTTTTAGCACGTTTACCAAACCGCGTATCCTCTGCTCAAGCCCGTTCAAATCCGGCCGTATAGTTCCCTCACGGCCCGCATCCGGCGGGTCGATTCGTTACCACGGTCGTGCGCGTAAGCGCATGGAAGGGGAAGTATCGTGAGCGATTGCAAGAGGGTTTACCGTTTTGGAACCGACGCCCAGGGCACTTGTGTCACCGAGGGCGACAAGTCCATGAACTTCGTGCTTGGTGGCAAGGGCGCTAACCTTGCCGAGATGAGCCGTATCGGCCTGCCGGTTCCCGGTGGCTTTACCATTACCTGCCAGACCTGCGTCGAGTACTCCGGTGCCGGTAACGTGTGGCCGGAGGGCGCACTCGATGAGATCATTGCCGCCGAGGCCGACCTCGAGGCCCGCTGCGGCAAGAAGCTCGGCGATGCTTCCGATCCGCTGCTCGTGTCGGTCCGCTCGGGCGCTCCGTTCTCCATGCCCGGCATGATGGACACGGTTCTCAACCTGGGCCTCAACGACGATTCCGTCCAGGGCCTTATCGCCCAGACGCAAAACCCGCGCTTTGCCTGGGATAGCTACCGCCGCTTTATCCAGATGTTCTCCAACGTCGTTATGGGTGTTGATGCTGACCTGTTCGAGAATGCCCTGACTCAGGCCCGCCTGGTCGCCGGCGTCCGCGTCGACTCCGAGCTTTCGGCCGAGGACCTGCAGGAGCTCGTCGAGACCTTTAAGGGCATCTTCTCCGAGAACGTCGAGGCCGCCCTGTATCCCGAGCTCGAGGTCGCCGACGGCAAGCCCGTCTTCCCGCATGATCCAGAGCTCCAGCTGCGCCTTGCCATCCAGGCCGTCTTTGGCAGCTGGATGAATGAGCGCGCCTGCATCTACCGCAAGCAGCACGGTATTTCTGACGAGCTCGGCACCGCCGTCAACGTCCAGGCCATGGCCTTTGGCAACAAGGGCGAGACCTCTGCGACCGGCGTCGCCTTTACGCGCAACCCGGCCGATGGTACTAAGGAGTTCTACGGCGACTTTCTGGTCAACGCCCAGGGCGAGGACGTTGTCGCTGGCATCCGCAACACCGAGCCTATCGCCGACCTCAAGACCACCCCGGGCCTCGAGTCTGCTGGTGAAGAGCTCGAGCGCGTGTTCCTGACGCTAGAGGATCACTATCGCGATATGTGCGATGTTGAGTTCACCATCGAGCAGGGCAAGCTCTGGATGCTCCAGACCCGCGTGGGTAAGCGCACTGCCACCGCCGCCCTGCGCATCGCCATCGAGATGGTCGAGGAGGGCCTCATCACCCGCGAGGAGGCCGTGGGCCGTATTGATCCTGCGCAGCTCGACCAGCTCCTGCATCCGCAGTTCGATGCCTCCAAAAAGTACGAGGCCCTGGCCAGTGGTCTGAACGCCAGCCCTGGTGCCGCCGTGGGCGAGGTCGTGTTTTCGAGCGACGATGCCGTCACGCGCGCCAACGAGGGCCACAAGGTCATTCTGGTTCGCTGGGAGACCAACCCCGACGACCTGAAGGGCATGGTCGCTGCCGAGGGCATCCTGACCAGCCACGGTGGCAAGACGAGCCATGCCGCCGTTATCGCCCGCGGTATGGGTACGCCCTGTGTCTGCGGCGTCGAGCGCTTCCACATTGATGCGGCTGAGAAGGTCGTACGCATCGAAGGCGTCGATCGTGTGCTGCACGAGGGCGATGTCATCTCCATCGATGGCACCCAGGGTATCGTCGTCGACGGCGCCGTTGATCTGGTTTCGGCCGAGCTCACCGGCGACCTGGACACCATCCTGTCCTGGGCCGACGAGATTCGTCTGGACGAGACCTGTGGCCACACCAACCATGTGCGCGTCAACGCCGACAACCCCGAGGATGCCGCGCTCGCCCTCGAGTTTGGCGCCGAGGCCATCGGCCTGTGCCGTACTGAGCATATGTTCCTGGGCGACCGTAAGAACATCATCCAGAGCTTCATCCTCTCCGATGATGAGGCCGTGAAGCAGCAGGCCCTGGCAGACCTGCTCAAGGTTCAGACCGAGGACTTCCTGGCGATGTTCAAGACCATGTCCGGTCGCGATGTGGTCGTTCGCCTGCTTGATCCGCCGCTTCATGAGTTCCTGGATAATCCTCGCGAGCTCGAGGTCGCCATCACTAAGAAGGAGGCCGCCGGCGCTCCCGAGGAGGAGCTCACTGCCCTGCGCGCCCGCCTGCGTCGCATTGACGGCATGGTCGAGTCGAACCCCATGCTCGGCCTGCGCGGCGTGCGCCTGTCCGTTGTCTTTGGCGATCTGCCGCTCATGCAGGTTCGCGCCGTGGCTACGGCTGCTGCCCGCCTGATCAAGGAGGGTGTCGACCCGCGTCCCGAGATCATGGTTCCGCTTGTCTCCATCACGGCGGAGCATGTCCAGACCCGCGAGGTCATCGAGCGCGTGATCGACGAGGTTTCCGCCGAGGAGGGCGTCGAGCTCAATATTCCCGTAGGCACGATGCTTGAGCTGCCGCGTGCCTGCATGGTCGCCGATGAGATCGCCCATCATGCCGACTTCTTCTGCTTTGGCACGAACGACCTCACCCAAACGACCTTCGGTTTCTCTCGTGACGATGCCGAGGCCAAGTTCATCCCCCTGTACATGCACAAGAAGATCTTGAAGGACAACCCCTTCGAGACCATCGATACGGCGGTGCTGGAGCTCGTGCGCATGGCCGTCGAAAAGGGTCGCGCCACCAACCCTGGCATGCACTTTGGCGTGTGCGGCGAGCACGGCGGCGACCCCAAGTCCATTAAGGGCCTGTTCAACGTGGCCGACGTGGACTACGTGTCCTGCTCGCCCTATCGTGTGCCCCTCGCGCGCCTGGCGGCCGCCCAGGCCAAGCTCGAGGCGAAGCACTCCGCGTAACGTTTTGGGTTTAGACGCCTAGCGTAGCCCCCTTCATGCCGCCCGTCTCATTCGTGAGACGGGCGGTTATCATGTGCGGGTTTTGTCTTTTTGTCTGCGTAAAAAATTGTTCTTGCAGCAGAAACCCGCGCGTGTATACTCGAATACGTTTGTTCAACTACGTGCCGGCCAAGGTGGTACGGCACCTCTAGAAGAGTAAGGAATTGCACATGGATTACATCCGCGCAATCGAGCGTCAGCAGATCCGCGAGGACATTCCTCAGGTTCGCGTCGCCGACAACGTCAAGGTTCACTACCGCATTAAGGAAGGCGACCGCGAGCGCATTCAGGTCTTCCAGGGCGACGTCATCCGCATGGCCGGCGCCGGTGCCCGCGAGACCTTCACCGTCCGCAAGATGTCCTTCGGTGTCGGTGTTGAGCGTACCTTCCCGCTTCACAGCCCCAAGATCGCCAAGCTCGAGGTCGTTCGTCATGGTCGCGTCCGTCGCGCCAAGCTGTACTACCTCCGCGACAAGGTGGGCAAGGCTGCTCGCATCCCCGAGAAGCGCTAAGAAGATCGCAGCGTCTGTCCACTCGTTTGGACACAAGGGTCACCTTCGGGTGGCCCTTCTTTTTATCTGATTTGCATGCAAGGAGGGCCTGGTATGGCCAATATGACGAGCTCGGTTTCGGCGTCTCAGGTTGCAGGCGAGCTGGCGAGCGCCACGTTCGAGGAGATTCCCGCCCTCGTGGAGCACTATCGCGAGGATCCGCGCCAGCAGGTGATCAAGGCTTGCGAGCGTGCCCTTAAGCGCCATGCCAAGGAACTTGCCGAGCGCGAGCGCGTCAACGGTATGTACGAGCTGATGCACGAGCTCGGTGGGGATGGCGTGGTCGTGGGTGTCGACGAGGTGGGTCGCGGCTCGGTGGCCGGTCCTTTGACGGTGTGCGCCGTGTGCCTTCCCATGGAGCCGCGCATCTGGGGTATCAACGATTCCAAAAAGCTCACGCCGGCGCGCCGCGAGCTGCTCTCGGTGAAGATTGCCGAGGTGGCGACTGCTATCGGCTTTTGCCATATCGCTCCTGCGGATATCGATGAGATGGGCATGGCCCGCGCCATTCGAGCCGCTGTCGCGGGTGCGGTGGCGGATACGGGGCTTGAGCCCGATTGCGTGCTTATGGACGGCAACCCCCTGGGCGCCGTGCCCCACGAGCGCGACGTGGTGAAGGGCGATGCCAAGATCGCCTGTATCGCCGCGGCATCCATCATGGCCAAGGTCACGCGTGACGAGATGATGGTCGAGTACGACACCGAGTATCCCGAGTACCATTTGGCCGAATCGAAAGGCTATGCGAGCCCCGAGCACATCGAGGCTATTCGCAAACATGGCCTTTCTCCGCTGCACCGTGTGAGCTTTTGCGGAAACTTTCTGCAGACTGAGCGCCTTTTCTAGGTCAATTGTGGAGAAAGGGACCTCTGGGGTTTTGTAAACCTGCTGGTAGCGGGCCGTATGCAACAGCATTGCTGCGTACGGCCCGTTTTTTGACGGCATTTGGTCAGCTTTTGGTTTGCTTCCGGTACTTACCCGCATGAAAGGTGCCCTCATCATCGGGGCAATGCAGCGTGCGGGAAAGGAGACCCCATGAGTGCCGCAAGCAAAAAGAGCAAGACGCAGCAGCTCAAGGAGCGTTGGGAAAACGGCGAGCTCGACTGCGGGGCGATGACGCCCGAGTTTATCAAGGGGCTCAGTCCCCGCGAGCTGGGCATGCTGGGCGAGCTGATCACCATCGACTACTTTAACGAGCGCGGCTACACCTTGCTGGAGCAGGGTTATCGTTGCACCGAGGGCGAGGCCGATCTGGTGCTGCTCGATGAGCTCGACGATGTCGTGGTGATGGCCGAGGTCAAGACGAGACGCGTCGCCCTGGATTGCGCCACGCGGGTCTTTCCCGAGGAGGCCGTGGACGCCCAAAAGCAACGCCGCTACCGCCGCATCGCAAGTTGCTATCTCATGGAGCATTATCCGCTCAAGGCGATTCGCTTCGACGCCGTGGGCGTCACCATTCGCGGCGGGCATATCGCCGAGATCGAGCATCAGTACAACGCGTTCGATTGGCAGGTGTCGTGATGGCGTTCGAGACGTTTGCCGTTCACGCGGCCTGCATCCGCGGCGTCGAGGCGATTCACGTCACGGTCGAGGTCTCGCTTGCCGGTGGCGTTCCGGGCATTCAGATGCTCGGCATCCCGAGTATGGAGGTGATGGAGTCACGCGGTCGTATTCGCTGCGCGATGCGCTCCGCCGGGTTCGAGATCCCACGCTCGGGCATTACGGTCAATCTGGCGCCCGGCGATATTCGCAAGACCGGTAGCGGCTTTGATCTGCCCATCGCCATCGCGGTTCTAGCGGCCGATGGTCAGATTCCCCGCGACAACCTCGATCGTTGTCTTATCGCCGGTGAGCTTGGCTTGGACGGTACGGTGCTTCCTGTCAAGGGCGAGGTGGCGTTTCAGCTGCTGGCTCGCGACATGGGGCTGTCTTTTATCGCCGGCAGGTCAGACCAGCATGTGCCACTCGCGGGCGTGGATTGTGGATTCATCGATCATTTGTCTCAGCTTGCCCATGGTATGGGCGATGCCGCGCGGCATTACTTGGATTCTGATGGCGTCGAGGCGACCTTTGAGCCCGAGCTCGACTATGCCGACGTGCTGGGGCAGGAGGTTGCCAAACGTGGCATGGCACTTGCGGCGGCAGGAGAACTCGGCCTGCTCATGATTGGGTCCCCGGGATCGGGCAAGACGATGCTCGCGCGTCGTATGACCGGCATCCTGCCCGAGCTTTCCGTTGAGGATCAACAGGAGGCGCTGTGCATCCATTCGGTTTTGGGCGAGAACATTGATGGCTTGTTGGCGGGGCACCGGCCCTTCCGCAGTCCCCATCACAGTATTTCAACGGCGGGCCTTATCGGCGGCGGGCGCCCGGTGCACCCGGGTGAGATCAGCCTTGCTCATGGCGGCGTGCTCTTTTTGGACGAGCTTGCCGAGTTTCCCACGGGTGTGCTGCAGACGCTGCGTCAGCCCATCGAACGCGGCTATGTGAGGATCGTACGCGTCGATGGGGCCTTTACCTTCCCGTCGCGCTTTCAGCTGCTGGCCGCGAGCAATCCCTGCCCCTGCGGCTTTTTGGGCGATCGCGAGGTGGCATGCCGCTGCTCGGCATCGATGGTGGAGCGCTATCGGGCAAAGCTGCGCGGTCCTTTGGCCGACCGCATCGACCTGATGATCGACGTGACACGCCCCGATCCGCAGGTGATTATCGAGGGTGCCGAGGGCATGTCGTCGGCCGAGCTGCGCGACTACGTTGTCCGCGGTAGGGCTTTTCGCGGCTGGCGCGAGTCCCGTTTTGACGATGCGGCTGCCGAGGCCGAGCACGATGAGTCACGGTCCATTGACGGCGTCGTGTCGACCTTTGCACTCGACGAGGCCGCCGAGAAATGTGTGCTCGGCCTGTCGAAGCGCACGCATCTCACGGGGCGCGGCATCGTGCGCCTGGTGCGTATCGCGCGCACCATCGCCGATGTCGCCGAAAGCGAGCGGGTGACGCAAGATCATGTGCTTGAGGCCGCGATGTATCAGGGGAGGAGGGATCAGTGATGGGTGAGGAGACTTTTGAGCTGCATCCCGGTGATGCGTTGTATCCAGATACCGTTTTGGAGCTCTCTGATGTACCCCAGACGCTGTTCGTGCGTGGCGACCCGGAGGTGCTCTCGACGCCTGCGCTCTCCATCATCGGCGCGCGCAAGGCCTCGCCGTATGGTCTTACCGTGGCAGAGCTTGCGGCAAAGGTGGCGGTCGAGGCGGGAGTGACGGTTGTTTCGGGCGGCGCGGTCGGTTGTGACCAGGCCTCGGGTTGGGCTGCGGTCAACGCCGGCGGCAAACACGTCGTGGTGCTGGGGACGGGTGCCGACGTGGTCTACCCGCGTTCGAGTGCGGGGCTTATTACGCGCACGCTCGATACGGGTGGCGCGGTCGTGTCGATCTCTCCGTGGGGCATGGGTCCGCGCAAGTTTGCCTTTCCACGCCGCAATCGCGTGATTGCGGCCCTGTCACAAGCCCTCTTTGTATCCGAGGCAGGTATGCCTTCCGGGACGTTTTCTACAGCCGAGGCTGCTATGGATTTGGGGCGCGAACTTCTTGCCGTGCCGGGGTCGATCCTATCGCCCGAGTCGCGTGGCACGAATTACCTCATTGCGAACGGGGCCTGCTGCATCATCGACGAGGAATCTATCGAGATGGCTATCTCACGCATCTACGGCACCCTGCGCTACTCGCGCCCCGATGCGCCCGGCATTGCCGACCTGGATCCAACACAGCAGACCGTGATGCATGCGCTCATCGCCTCTCCGCTCAAGGTCGACGACATCGCGGCGCTTGTCTCGCTCGATGCCGTCGGAGTGCTCAAGCTCTTGGGTTCGCTTGAGCTCGAGGGGCTTATTGAGCGCATGATGGATGGAAGGTATGCGCCCTCCAAGTTTGCCCTTCACGCCCAGACACCCTTCGGTCACAATGGAAAACGTGTCAATTAGAAAGGTGTTTGCAGATGCAGTTCGATCAGGTGACGGTTATCGGTGGCGGTCTGGCGGGTTCGGAATGCGCGATCCAGCTGGCAGACCGCGGGTTTGCCGTAAAGCTGTGCGAGATGCGCCCCCAGGTGAGCTCCCCGGCCCACCATACCGATCACCTGGCAGAGCTCGTCTGCTCCAATTCGTTTAAGTCGACCCGTCCGGATTCTGCGGCTGGTTTGCTGAAGGCCGAGCTTGAGCGCATGGGCTCGGTCCTGCTCGATTGCGCCCATCGTGCGGCCGTTCCCGCCGGCGGGGCCCTGGCGGTCGACCGTGTCAAGTTTTCCGAGCTTGTCGAGGCCGAGGTTGCCGCCCGTCCCAATATCGAGGTCGTGCACGGCGAGGTCACGCAGATTCCCGAGGGCCATGTGGTCATTGCCGCTGGCCCCTTGTGCTCGCCGGCACTGAGCGAAGAGGTCATGAAGCTCGTCGGTGGCGACGCCCTTGCGTTCTTCGATGCCGCGGCGCCGATCGTCGATGCCTCCACGCTCGATATGGACGTGCTGTTCTCGCAGTCGCGCTACGAGTAACAGGGGAGCGGCGACTATCTCAACGCTCCGCTCAACAAGGAGGAGTACGAGGCCTTTATCGAGGCACTTACCACGGCCGACCGCGTGGTGCTCAAGGACTTTGAGGGCGGCGATCTGTTCCAGGCATGCCAGCCTGCCGAGGAGGTTGCGCGCACCGGCAAGGACGCCATTCGCTTTGGCGCCATGAAGCCCGTCGGCCTCACCGACCCGCGTACCGGACGTCGCCCCTGGGCGGCGATTCAACTGCGTGCCGAGAACAAGGAGAAGACCGCCTATAACCTGGTGGGCTTCCAGACCAACCTGACCTTTGGCGAGCAGAAGCGCGTCTTCCATATGGTGCCGGGTCTGGAGAACGCCGAGTTCTTCCGCTACGGTGTCATGCACCGCAATACCTTTGTCGACGCCCCGCACGTGCTCGATGGCACCTTTGCCGTACCCGGTACCGGCGTGCGCCTGGCCGGTCAGATCACCGGCACCGAGGGCTATATGGAGGCCGTGGCGACCGGTCTGCTCGCGGCGCTCAACACCTATGCCGAGGCTATCGGTGCCGCGGGCGTCGAGCTGCCGCGCGTGGGCGCCCTGGGCGCGCTCGTGGGCTATGCGACCGATCCTGCCACCGTGGGCTATCAGCCTATGCATGTCAACTTTGGCCTGGTGCCGCCACTCGAGGATGGTAAGCGCCGCAGCAAGCGCGACCGCTACCAGGCCTATGCGGACCGTGCGCTCGAGGCCCTTGATGCCTATCTGGCCACTCGACCCGATCTGTTTGGAGGCGACCGGTCATAGCCTTTGACCTGTACGACACCGTCGACTCGTTTATCGCCTACATCGCACGTGTCGAGGGTCTTTCTCCCAACACGGTGACGGCCTATGGCTCGCGGTTGGAGCGCTTTGCTGCCTGGTGCGAGCGCGAGGATATCGATGCTTTCGCTGCCGACGTGCGCACCATTCGTCGCTATCTTGCCGAGCTTTCGCGTGAGCAGGTGGCTCCCCGAACGCTTGCGGCGCATCTGTCGGCTATCCGATCGCTCTATCGATGGATGGCTGCCGAGGGGGTCGTGGAGGGCGATGTGGTCTCGGCAATTTCCTCGCCCAAGCTCCCGCGCGATCTACCCGGTGTGCTGACGACCCAACAGGTGGAGGCGCTGCTCAAGACGCCCGATACCTCAACTCCCGCGGGACTGCGCGATGCGGCGATGCTCGAGCTGCTCTATGCCTCGGGTGCTCGTATCTCTGAGCTCGCAGCACTCAATGTGGAGTCCATCGCTTGGTCCGAACGCACGCTGCGCCTGTGGGGCAAGGGGAGCAAAGAACGTATCGTCCCTCTGTATCGTCGTGCGCTCGAGGCGACGCGTTTCTATATTGAGGAGGGGAGGCCGGAGTTGCTCGCTCGGGCAAAGCGCCGTGACCCCGCTACCGGGCCGCATCCGCTGCTTATATCGGCGCGCGGCAATCGCATGAGCGCCGCCATGCTCAGGCGGCGGTTCCATACGCTGGCGACGCTCGCCGGCATTCCGGCCGACATCGCCCCGCATGCGATGCGCCATACCTTTGCGACCGACTTGCTCGAGGGCGGTGCGGACCTGCGCTCGGTTCAAGAGCTGCTGGGTCATGCCAGCCTGTCCACGACGCAGATCTACACGCATCTCACGCCCGATCGGCTTAAGCGGGCCGTGGCTCAAGCCCATCCTCGCGGCGAATAGTGGCTGGGACGTCCCGCGCCGCACTCAGGTGTGTGGTTTTGATTGCGGGTTGGCAGGAAGATGCATTCCTGCTATCATTCATCGGGTTGCTTCACGGCAACAGGTTTTTATCACGCACGCGCGGCTACTTCATACCGTGGTGCCCGGGCTTTGGTAGCACATGTCCGGGTTGGTTTTGGAGGATGACCCCGCGCGGAGGCAA
>USDH01000024.1 GCA_900553415.1 uncultured Collinsella sp.
TATCCACATGCTTCCTGAAGATGCGCAGCGTTTTGGCGTGACAAATGGCCAGGTCGTTTCCATCAATATAGATGGCGATCGTGGCGGTACATTTGGTAATGTTGTTATCCGAGTGACAACAACATCGGCATTAGAATGCCATATCGATATGGAAGAAGCTAATGCTATGAATCTTAAAAATGGTTCCAGGATAACAATTATTAAATAATTCATCTATACATTTCTTAGGAGGAAAATAACATGAGTACAACAGAAGCTTTAGGTTTAATCGAAACAAAAGGTCTTGTAGGTTCTATTGAAGCAGCCGATGCTATGGTAAAAGCTGCAAACGTTTACCTCATTGGTAAAGTCCTCGTTGGCGGCGGCCTCGTAACGGTTATGGTACGTGGCGACGTCGGCGCTGTCAAAGCGGCTACCGATGCCGGTGCTGCTGCAGCACAGCGCGTTGGTGAACTCATTTCCGTACACGTTATTCCGCGTCCGCACACCGATGTAGAAATGATTCTCCCTCATGACAACCTCACAGTAAAAGAATAATCTATCACAGGGCGGGCTAAGGCTATTAGCACCTTAGCCCGTTGATTTTTACCCGGTCCCATGCGAAAAACGAATAATAAATATTTAATTATGTGCCACAGAAACTTGAAAAAACAAAAGGAATTATTCTTTTTTATCAATATATGTGAAATATATAATAAATAAAGGAAGTGCATAACGATGGACAACAGAGCCTTGGCGGTCAAACTGAAAATAGACGCAAGCTTTAAACGGCGCGGGATTACCTTTGCTATTTTTTCCGGTATTTTTTATGGCCTGTATACGGCTTTTCTGACACTGGGCATGTCCAAGGGAATCTGGGGCAATGACTGGTATGGTGCCAATATATCCGGCCTGAGTGCCTTTGCGATTACCTATTGTCTGGCAGCACTGGGATCGGCTGTCAATGATACCATGAGCGGTATCTGGGCGCTTATCAACGTATCCATCAAAGGAGAACTGGGGGACTTTTTCCGCACGTTGAAAACAAAACCGGGCCTGGTCATGATCATCTGCGCCCTCATCGGCGGACCCCTGGCTTCTACGGCTTATGTAGCAGCACTGCAGATGGGCGGATCCATCATCGTGCCTATCTGCGCACTCAATGCGTCTTTTGGTGCTATTATCGGTCATTTCGTATTTAAGCAGGAAATCAACAAACGCATGGTTTGCGGTATTCTGCTCTGCCTCGTGGCAGCCGGTGTCATCGGAGGCACGTCGTTCTCGGACGTCGGACCGACGGCTCTGATTGCCTGCGGTATTGCTCTGTTCTGCGCATTGGGATGGGGGATTGAAGGTGCCGTTGCCGGTTTTGGCACGACACTCATCGATTATAATATCGGCATTACCATCCGGCAGTGCGTTTCCGGACTTTCCAACATGCTCATCATGCTGCCGCTCCTGTGCACCATCGATGGCAATACCGGCCTGGCTCCGCGCCTTCTTTCCGGCGCATGGACAGACTGGTCCATTATATTCTTTGTCATTTCCGGCTTCTGCGCCATGCCGGCCTATTCCTTCTGGTATAAGGGCAATTCCATGTGCGGTGCCGCTCTGGGCATGGTCTGCAATGGGGCTTATTCTTTCTGGGGACCGTTCTTCTGCATGATTGTCGTCGGATTGTTCGATGGGCAGCCGGGATGGATGCTTACACCGGTACAATGGATTGCTGCCATTGTCATGATTTGCGGTATCGCCCTCGTCGGCAACCTCAATCCGCTCCACGCATTCCAGAAGAAGGAGGCCTGATCCTATGAAACCGCTTTATTATGCAATCATGAAATATATGACGACTGTAAAAGAAGCATCCAATATGGATGTCATCCATGCCCTCAAGAAAGACTATGGGTCCTTTAAAATGCTCCGTCCTGATGCCGTTCAGGAAGCACTGATGACAGCAAAAGCCAATGGTCTTCTCGATGAATCCCGGTTTGAACTGGACGATACGGATCAGTTACAGGTATACTATAAAGTGAATGAGTATGGCCGGCAGATGATCAACGCCTTTATTAAAGATTGATATACCTATAATATTACCTGTTTCTTACTTCTTTTTTACCTGTTCGTGATATATGGAATGTCATTATTTACTATAAGGAGAGGTGTTTCCCGGATACAGTCTGATGCGTATCTGTTTTACCAGTACGTTTTTATCATAGAAAGGAGAATGATGTATGAAATTCCGAAGAAAGAAGGCTTTAAAAGTATTAGTTATGTCTGCGCTCATGGCGGGCATTTCGGCAACGTCCCTGGCAGCGGTAGGTGTCGTGCAGGGACCGACCCCGATTGATCAGGGCATGGCGAACAGTGCCGAAGATTTTACTATTTACAACGACAAGATTGCAGCTTCTTTTGCCGTAGGTTCCAATAACTACTGGAATATGACGACAGGCAGCATCCTGGACATTGCCATGATGAAAGATGGGAAATTTGGTACGGACCTGACAAATGATATCGAATTCCTCAATGACTACTGGACAGCCACGGGTTCGTGGAACGGGGAAGACCTGCTGCATACGCCTGTCAAAGACATTACCTACAAGCTGGAAGGCGATAAAAAAGTTACCGTAACGGCTAAGACGAGGTATTGGACGGAAGGTCATAAGCTGCCGTTGAACGTGACGATTCAATATACGCTGGAAGATGGCAAGAATTATATTGATATGAAGACCGTCGTCGAAAATCCGGCAGGGAATGACGCCTATCTGAATATGAACAGTGGTTATTCTCTCAGTACGCTGGCTGTGAATATGTTTGGTCCCTTTGGCTTCTATCCCGATGTCAAGAGAACGGGCATACGCATCAATGAAGATCCGGAAGTCAATACGAAATATGGAGATTTCGTCGTTACGTACGGGAAGAACTACGCCGTAGCCGTCAATACGGATCATGCCAATGCCTATAAGGGCTCTTCCGGTTATAAAGATGTCTATGTGAACCGGGATATCCTGCCGGGCCAGTCCTATACGTACACCGGCGAAATACTGGTCATTCCCAATGGGGAAACGGCACCGATCATTGAACGGAAAATCCAGAAGGATCCGTCTATCAAATCCGGCGTCATCGAAGGGATTGTCCGTGATCCCAATGGCAAGCCGCTGTCGCGCGTGCTGCGTATTCGCTATGCCGATGCGTGTGAGGCGGGCTCGACGGTGTCGTTTGAGCTCGACGGTGCTCGCAACTACGCCGGCAAGGCCATGGCACGCTGGGCAAGTGGCGAGCTTGCCGTGGGCGTTCGTGCCGACAAGCTCAAGCTCAACGTGGAACAAGCTGTGACCATGCTTGAGGGCGGCGACTTTGAGCTGGTGGCACACGTGACCGATAAGGCGGGCAAGCCGTTTGCGGGCGCCAAGGTTAGTGTTGGGCTGGAGTCCTCGGCTATCTGCTCTGTCGATGCCACCCGGGCAGTGACGGGCGAGGATGGCGCGGCGACGTTTGTGCTGCATGGTGCTCTGCCCGGTTTGACGACGTTGACGGCGGCGGTGGACGGCACGGCGCTGTCCAAGCAGGTCGACGTGCGCGTGTCTGCCGAGGCCGTGCGACCGGCGCGACCGGCGGCGACGTTTGGTGCGACGACGTTTGGTGCATGGTCGCCCAAGGAGAACTACATTACGGTGCCCAAGGGCACGAAGCTGGAGCTTTCGGCCGAGGATGGCGCGACCATTTGGTATACCACCAACGACACCTGCCCCTGCCGTGACGAAGGCCGCGTAAAGTACACCGAGCCTATTGCGCTCGATAGCAACATGTATGTGCGCATTGCGGCACAGCGCCCTGGCATGTCGTACAGTGAGTATTCCGAGCGTCTGAACATTACGATTACGGTGACCGATGAGGCGGTGCCTGAGCCCAAGCCGGAGCCCGAGCCCAAGCCGGAACCCAAGCCGGAACCCAAGCCGACGCCTGGCAGCGGTGAGCAGGGTGGCGGTGCGGATGGCTCTGGAGGTACCGGGGCTCCTGCGGGTGGTTCGACTTCGACGACGACCACGGTGACGACGGATAAGTCCAAGGGTAAGGGCAAGAACGGCAAGAAGTCCGGCGGCACGGAGCTCGCCAGCACGGGTGACTCCGCCGCGATGACGGTCGCCGCTCTGGGCATCGCCGGCGCAACCGTAGCCGTGGCCGGCATTGCCGCAACCAAGCGTCGCAAGCGTTAGGTTTTGGCGACGGCGCCCATCCTCGGCTTTCGCAAAATCTAAATCTGTAACACCAGGCCAGATATTTGGGCTCCAGGTGTTACAGATTGAGATGAACTGTTCGGCCGCCAACCTAACGTCTCGATCTGTAACATGTAGCGAGGAATTTGGCCTCTAACTGTTACAGATCGAGATGAACAGGCGGATGTTCGCACAATATCTCGATCTGTAACAACTACAAGGCTCAACAGGGCCTAACTGTTACAGATTGAGATAAAACGACCAGGCAAGTCCCCAACCACCACAAAGGTGCCTGTCCCCTTTGTGGTGGTTGGGGCGGTCGGCATAGAAAAAGTCCCCGCCGGGCGTGTGCTCGACGGGGACTTTGCCGTTTGATGGCGAGCGCTGTAGGTGATTACTCGCCCAGCAGGCTCTTGGTGATGGAAGCGGCGGCCTTCTTGCCGGCGCCCATCGCCAGAATGACCGTAGCGGCACCGGTGACGATGTCGCCGCCGGCCCAGATGCGGGGATCGGTGGTCTGGCCGGTCTCCTCGTCAGCGACGATGTAGCCCCACTTGTTGAGCTCCATCTTGCCGCCGATCTTGGCAGCGAAGGGGTTGGCGTTGGTGCCGATAGCCGAGATCGCGACGTCGCAGGGGATCTCCTCGATGGCGCCCTCGATGGGCACCGGGCGACGACGGCCGGACTCGTCGGGCTCGCCGAGCTCCATCTTCTGGACCTTGACGGCGCACACGGAGCCGTCCTCGCCAGCGACAAACTCGAGCGGGGAGACGAGCGGCAGAACTTCGACGCCCTCGGCCTTAGCATGGTGCAGCTCGGCGCGACGGCAGGGCATCTCGTCCTCGGTACGACGGTAGGCGATGATGGCGTGCTCGGCGCCCAGGCGCTTGGCGGTACGGACGGCGTCCATAGCCACGTTGCCGCCGCCAAAGACGACGACGTTCTTGCCGTGCTTGGTGGGGGTGTCGTACTCGGGGAACTTGTTGGCCTTCATCAGGTTCACGCGGGTGAGGTACTCGTTTGCGAAGAAGACGTTGGGCAGGTTCTCGCCGGGGACGTTGAGGAACTTGGGCAGGCCAGCGCCGGTCGCCACGTAGATGGCGTCGAAGCCCTGCTCGAACAGCTCCTCGGCCGTGGCCATGTTGCCCACGACGGAGTTGTACTCAAACTTGACGCCCATGTCCTCCAGGCCGTCAATCTCGCGCTTGACGACTGCCTTGGGCAGACGGAACTCGGGGATGCCGTAGACCAGCACGCCGCCGCCGGTGAAGAAGGCCTCGAAGACGGTGACGTCAAAGCCGTTGCGGGCGAGCTCGCCGGCACAGGTGATGCCGGACGGGCCGGAGCCGACGACGGCGACCTTCTTGCCGTTCTTGGGGGCCATCTTGGGCGTGGAGGCGAGCTCGGGGCGGTCACCCAGGAAGCGCTCGAGCTGGCCGATAGCCACGGGCTCGGACTTCTTGCCACGGATGCACTTACCCTCGCACTGGTTCTCCTGCGGGCAGACGCGGCCGCAGATAGCGGGAAGCATGGAGTCCTCGCGGATGGTATCGAGGGCGCCGCCAAAGTCCTTCTCGCGGATCTGCTCGATAAAGCGGGGAATGTTGATGTTGACGGGGCAGCCCTCGACACAGAACGGCTTCTTGCAGTTGAGGCAGCGCTCGGCCTCGGCCAGCGCCATCTCCTCGGTGAAGCCCTTGTCGACGGGGCGGAAGTCGCAGGCGCGCTCGGCAGCCGGCTCCTCGTTATCGGGGGTGCGGGGCGACTTCATATCGGCAACGAAACGACCGTTAACTAGTGGCATGCGCAGCTCTTTTCCTCATAGGCCTTGAGGGACGCGCCCTCTTCGGAACGATAAGCGGCCTGGCGGGCACGAAGGTCATCCCAGTCGACTAGGGTGGCATCGAAGTCGGGGCCGTCGACGCAAGCGAACTTGGTCACGCCGCCCACCTCGACGCGGCAACAGCCGCACATACCGGTGCCGTCAACCATGATGGGGTTGAGCGACGCGGTGATGGGGGTGTCGTACTTCTGGGCGGTGAGGGTCGAGAACTTCATCATCGGAACGGGGCCGACGCAGAAGACCTGGCTCACGGCCTTGTCCTGCAGCAGGCGCTCCAGCGGAGCGGTGACAACGCCCTGCTCGCCGTAGGAGCCGTCGTCAGTGGTGATGTGGATGTGGTCCTCGTCGAGGAGCTCGCGGAACTGGTCCTCCATGAGCAGGAGGTCCTTGGTGCGGGCGCCCATGATGGCGTGGACCTCGTGACCGGTCTCGACCAGGTGCTTGGCGACCGGGAAGGCAATTGCCAGGCCGACGCCGCCGCCAATGACGGCACAGGGGCCCTCGGCCATCTCGGTGGGAACGCCCAGCGGGCCCACGACGTCGCGCAGCGACTCGCCGGCCTCGTAGGTGGACAGCATCTCGGTGGTCTTGCCGATCACCATGAAGATGAACTCGACCCAGCCCTCGTCACCGTTCCAGCCAGCTAGGGTAAACGGGACGCGCTCGCCCGTCTCGTTGGCGCGAACCATGAGGAACTGTCCAGCGTGCGCATGCTTGGCGATTGCGGGCGCCTCGATGCGGAACTTGAACACCTTCTCCGAGAACTGCGTCTTCTCCAGGATCTTATACATAGAACCCCTCTCTTGTTAGGGCGGCCGAACCGTGCCTCCACGGAAATGGACGGCAGCCCGAATAAAACCGTACGCGCACAGGCGTTGTGCAGACATACGGTGCAAATTATACCCTCATGGACATGTCGCTTACGTGTGTCTTTGGCAGGTGGGAAAAGTGACCTACCAAAAAGGGACAGGTTTATTTTGGCAGGTTTTATCAGGCAAAACGGCAAAGGGGGCCGGCCCCGCGCATCGGTGAGGCCGACCCCCTTTGGAGCGCTGCATATGTATGGCGGCACAGGGCTTATTGCGATGCGGCCGCGGCGGCGTTTTCGCATATAAAACCTGCCAAAATAAACCTGTCCCTAAATGGTAGGTTTTAGTGCTTGCCGTTGGCGGAGGCGGAGCCGTTGACGTGGTCGCGGGCGTAGACCACGCCGTGTACGATCGCCAGGCCGGCGGCGTCGGCGGCGCGGGCGCAGGTGTCCTGGAAGTCCTCGGCCTCGCGGGCGCGCAGCTGCTTGAGCACGTAGTCGGCGACAGCCATCTTGCCGGGAGGGTTGCCGATGCCGGTGCGGATGCGGCTGAAGTCGCGACTGCCCATCTTGTCGATGATGGAACGCAGGCCGTTGTGGCCAGCATGGCCGCCGCCCACCTTAACACGTACGTCACCGGCGGGAATGTCGAGCTCGTCGTGGATGACGAGCAGCTCCTCGGCTTTGATCTTGTACTCGCGGCAGAGCTTGGAGATGGGACCGCCCGAGGTATTCATGTACGACTGCGGCTTGACCAGCACAATCTGGCGCTTGCCGCTCTCTTCCTCGGGGTCGTTGATATTGATGAGTGCGACCTCGGCGCCGGCCTGGTTTTTCCAGTACGTGACGCCGGCCTGACGGGCCAGCTCGTCGATTGCCTTAAAGCCGGCGTTGTGGCGGGTCTCGGCATATTCCTCGCCAGGGTTGCCAAGTCCGGCAACCATGCGAATCTTGAGCGGCTGTGCAGCTGCCATGTTCATCCTTTCGTTGATTTGTCGCCTGCTATGGTGAGCGACCCTGTTGCCGCTGTCAAATGGAGGGCGATTGAGGTTGTTTGGGGGGCGTTTGGACGGCCGTCGAAATCCGAGGTGGACAGTTAGTTCAGATACGTATTAGTTCTGAGGACTCGAATTGCTCAATTCAATGCCGATGCGTTGTTTTGGAGCTTTAGTTAGCCCATATGACGCTGTTTTGAAGTCTATCCTGCCTTCAAATAGGGCGAATGGTATAGAGATGGCTGCAAAACAACCTAATTCAATGTGTCCATTTATACGTATTTGAACTAACTGTCCAGCCCTGTTCGATGGCGCACGGGTGATTCGCCGTTTAGACCGGTGCAAGGCCGATTCCGGCCCGCAGAGCGTTGAGCCAAGCGGCCTGACGCTTGCGATAGCCCTTGATGCGATATCGGAATCGGACTCCCGCGAGTCGATGCATCGTTTGGGCGAAGGCTTCGAGTGCAACAAGGTCTTTCATTTGGTCGCGATTGATAACTAGGACGTGGATGCCCATTGCCTTGAGGCCATTATTTCGATTGCCATCGTGGATGCGAGCGTTTTGAAGCTCATGCCCAATTCCGTTGTATTCGTTGTCGACGCCGGCTGCCGGGCAATACAGGTCGCAGATGGCGTAAGGGATGCCGGAGGACATGTTGACCGCAAGAGTGTCGAAGTCGATTCGATAGTTGAGTAGCAAGCCTCCCATGGGTAGACTGCAACACCCGAAACCGCCAAAGCGCATGGGTGCCCCGAGAACAGCAAACATTAGGGATTCGGCTGGGGATGCGGATCCAGCCCGGGCGAGTTTGACTGCCGTGCGAAACGAGGCGTATGAGCTACTTTTGGCGAAGCGTGCGACCGCCTCGAGCTCTTCGATGGTCGTGGCGGGCTCGCATTTGTAGTGCGCCTGTTCATAGCGGGTTTCGTTCTGCTGTTCGGCTGCCGACTGGCCGCCCAGGCAATCAAGATCACCCGTCACTGCGCAGCCATCGCCCTTGGGCCAGATGTCGTCATGGGCAATGGGGTATGTTGCCCCGGGAGGAAGGGAATAGGTTCCGAGCAGTTCCATGAGAAGCATCAAGGTTTTGGCGACTGATTCATTTTTGGAACAAAGCATGGCTGTCACGGCAGGAGACGTTGCGTAGATGTCGGCCTCGACGTGCATAATTGCACCTTCAGGAAGCGGAGCGGAGAGAATATGCTGAAGAAGTCGCTTATCGGGGCGTCTGTTGTCTTCGTCTGAAACGAGAAGATCGAGCAGTTCGGAATCATCTTCATTCCAGGCGTCGAGTATCGAAAGTGCGCCAAAGTCTATCGCGTCATTATTGGGAATGCAGCTAGCCAAGGCCGGTGCTTGCTGTTCACTATCAACGGAGTCCCAGGGTAGGACAGAGTACGCCCGTCGTGCGCGACGAATTGCGCGGAGGGCGGAGAAATGTGAAATCACGGTCGTCATAGCTATAACGTACTAAGTTGGCAGCAGAATGCGACCGCCGTACCGTTCTTTTCGCCCAGCGGGGCGCTGCGCGCCACGAACGGCTGGGTGTTATGAGATCGATGGAATCGGTTGAGGGGATTGCAGGAAATTGAGCTCTGCTGCGAAGGTTGACGATAGCTACTGGACAGTTAGTTCAGATACGTATAAGGCGGCGGGCGTTCGAGGCGTTTCTAAGGGCCTTTGAGGGCGATTTGAGGGTAAATATGCGGCGGTCGTGCTCGAAAACGATGAGCTTTGGGCGGCATGGCATCCGCTGGGGAGCTCAGAAGGCTCCGAACGGCCCTTTGGAGCTTTAAAAAAATACGTATCTGAACTAACTGTCCATGGAAGGTTGGCGAGGGATAGAAAAAGGGTCGGAAGCAAGCTTCCGACCCTTTAAAAGCATCAAAGATGATGCGATGCGCGTTGGATTACAGCGCGAAGTCGCCGCCGACGAGCGTGGAGACGGGCTCCTCGTGGTAAACGGCGGAGATGGCCTGAGCGAACTCCTCGGCGACCGAAATGGTCTTGATCTTGCCGCCGACCTCGACGGGGATGGCGTCGGTGACGACGCACTCGACGATGGGGGCATCGTTCAGGCGCTCGATGGCCGGACCGGAGAAGATGCCGTGGGTGGCGCACACGTAGATGTCGCCGGCGCCCATTGCCTTGAGCTCCTTGACGTTGGCGCACAGGGTGCCAGCGGTGTCGATCATGTCGTCGTTGATGATGCAGGTCTTGCCCTTGATGTCACCGATGATGCCCATGACCTCGGCGGCGTTGTGGCGCGGACGGCCCTTGTGGGCGATGGCCAGGTCGCAGCCGAGCATGTCGGACAGCTTCTTGGCGGCCTTGGCGCGGCCCACATCGGGGGAGACGACAACCAGGCTGTCGGTGTCGAAGTGCATGTCGTTGTAGTACTGGCCAAACAGCGGCAGTGCGGACAGGTGGTTAACCGGGATATCGAAGAAGCCCTGGATCTGGCCCTGGTGCAGGTCGAGGGTGATGATGCGGTTGACGCCGGCGCGCTCGAGCAGGTTGGCGACGAGGCGGGCGGTGATGGGCTCGCGCGGGCCGGCCTTGCGGTCCTGGCGGGCATAGCCGTAGTGGGTGATAACGGCGGTGATGGAGCGGGCGGATGCGCGCTTGGCAGCGTCGGTGGCGATGAGCAGCTCCATGAGCATGTCGTTGACGTTGCCGCCGGCCACGGACTGAATCAGGAAGACGTCGGCGCCGCGGACGGTCTCGTCGTAGCGGGCGTAAATCTCACCGTTGGCGAACTGCTTTAGCGTAAGGCCCGAAAGCTCGACCCCAAGGTACTCAGCGATCTTCTGAGCGAGGGGACGGTTGGAGGAACCGGAATACACGCGGATGGACTTGCGCATATTCTCCGACTTCTCGGGATCATTAATCGGCATTACCCTTCTCCTTTATATCGAATGCCATATAGATGCCTTGTTGCATTGTAACCGCGCGACGGGGTTAATCGGGTCTTGATAACGTCTTTACCGTCAACGGACACGAACCGACCACTCATCCGGCCGCGCAGGTCAGCATAGAAAAAGGAGCCGCCCCCATGGGAACAGCTCCTTAGATGCTTGGTAAAACGTTATACCTCGTCGTCCTCGTGCAGGCGGCGGCGGTAATCGGCGGCCCAGCCCTCAATGTTTACCTGACGGGCACGGCCCAGGCCGAGTGCGTCGGCCGGGACCGGCTCGGTGATGACGGAGCCGGCGGCCACGAGCGCGCCGTCGCCAATCTGGGCGGGCGCGACCATCATGGTGTCGGAGCCGATGAAGGCATCCTTGCCGATGACGGTCTTGTGCTTGTGTACGCCGTCGTAGTTGCAGGTGATGGAGCCCGCGCCCACGTTGACGCCGGAGCCCATGGTGGTATCGCCGATGTAGGACAGGTGCGGCACCTTGGAGCCCTCGCCGATCGTGGACTTCTTGATCTCCACGTGCGTGCCGGCCTTGGAGCCGTCGAGCATGTGGGTGCCCGGGCGCAGGTAGGCGCGCGGGCCGCAGTCGACGCCGTTCTCGATGACGGACTCGATGGCGATGGTCTCATCGATGACACAGCCGCTGCCGACGGTGGTGTCGGTGAGGCGGCTGTTGGGGCCAAGCTGGCACTCCTCGCCCACGGTGACGTGGCCGATCAGATGCGTCTGCGGCCACACGATGGTGTCGCGACCGATGGTGGCATCGGGGCCGATCCAGGCCTGCGTGGGGTCGATGAAGGTAACGCCCTCGGCCATCCAGTGCTCGTTGATGCGGTCGCGCGCAATGGCGGTGAGCTGTGCGAGCTGGATGCGGCTGTTGACGCCCAAGCCGTCGCGGTAGTCGTCGCAGTGGAAGATGGAGACCGCCTGGCCGTGACCCTTGAGGATTTCGAGCATGTCGGGCAGATAGTACTCGGACTGCGCGTTGTCGTTGCCGATCTCGTTAATGTGGGTGGCAAGCTGCGCGCCGTCGAAGGCGTAGCAGCCGGCGTTGCACTCCAGCAGCGTGGCGGCCTGCTCGGGCGTGCAGTCCTTCTGCTCGATGATGCGCTCGATCTGACCATCGGCGCCCAGCTTGATGCGGCCGTAGCCGAAAGGATCGGGCGGGGTCATGGTCATGACGGTGCAGGCGAGCTCGCCGGTGGCGACGGTCTGTGCGAACTTGGCGACGGTGTCAGCGGTGATGAGCGGCAAGTCGCCGTTGAGTACGACGACCGGGCCTTGCGTGATGCCGCAGGCCTCGAGTGCGACCTTCACGGCGTGGCCGGTGCCCAGGCGCTCGGTCTGCTCGACGCACTCGACCTTGGTGGCGCTGTTGGCGTAGGCGCCGTCGATGAGGGCGCGCATCTCGTCGGCGTGGCTGCCGATGACAACCACGACGCGGCTGCAGCCGGCCTTGATGGTAGCGTCGACGATCCACTGGACCATGGGCTTACCCAGGATCTTGTGCGAAACCTTGCAGTGGTTCGACTTCATGCGGGTGCCCTCGCCGGCAGCGAGGATAATTGCGGTTGCGTCCATGTGATCTCCTGTTACGTTATAGAGACGTGTGTTTGGAAACGATACACGGCGCAATATGATACCGCAGGCATATGTTGAGCGCGTAACGTTTGACGCGTGACGGCCGATGTCGCTGCCATCGGCGTGGTGTTTGCGCTGGTTGTGCATGGCGGCGGCGCTGCGGCGTTGGCGTTTTGCGCGAGGGGATGGGAGGTGTCCGTGGATATCATGCGAGAGGAATCGGGCAACGGGCCCGTCGCAGCATTTTCGATGTCGCATCCGGCGGTGCCGGCGCTCTACATGGTGCTGACATTGGGGCTCACCATGTTCTCGATGCAACCGGTGCTGATTGCGCTGTCGCTTGCGGGCGGGCTGGCGTACGGGTTTGCGATGCGCGGTATGGCGCGCACGCTGGGAGCGCTTCGCTGGCAGCTGCCGGTGATTTTGATCATCGCGGTACTCAATCCGCTGTTTAGCGCCTCGGGCTCGACGGAGGTGTTCCGCATCGGCATGCGCGCGGTGTATTTGGAGAGCATGGTATACGGCCTGTGTATGGGCGGGCTGTTTGTGGCGAGCGTGCTGTGGTTTGAGGCCGCGGCGTCGATGCTCGGCTACGACAAGGTGCTTGCGCTGCTGGGTAACGCCGCGCCGGTGATTGCGCTCATGATTTCGATGTGCATGCGGCTCATCCCGCAGTTCTTGCGCCGCGGTCGTACGGTGCTGGCGGTGCAGGATGCGATTGATGTACCGGGGGGCGCACCGGCCGACCCCGTGCGTTCACGCCTGCGGGCATCGAGCGTGTTGATGGGCTGGGGCATGGAAGATTCGCTGGAGCGCGCGGACGCCATGCGCTCCCGTGGGTGGGGTGCCGCGACGCGTCGCACGACGTACGCACGGTATCGGCTGGGGCGCGGCGATGTTGCCGCGCTGGCTGGGCTTGCGGTGTTTGGCGTCGCCGCGGTGGCGGTGGCATGGGTCGCGACGGCGCAGTATTCGTTTTACCCGCAGCTCTCGGTGCCGGCGCCGTGGCCGGGCTATGTTGTATATGCGGCTTGGATGGCGCTGCCCTGCGTACTGCACGTGATTGACGAGAAGAGGTTTGGCTGATGGCTCGGTTGAACGGGAGCATGATGGCGGGCGAGGCACGCGGCTCGGATGCGCCGGCGATTGAGGTGCAGGGCCTTAGTTTTGCCTATCCCGGGGCCGAGGCACCGGTGCTCGAGGGACTTGATTGGCGTGTTCCCCAAGGTGCATTTGCGCTGCTTGTTGGCGGTACCGGTTCGGGCAAGTCGACGCTGCTGTCGCTGCTCAAGCCCGAGATCGCGCCGGCGGGTACGCGCTCCGGCGAGCTGCTCGTGCTGGGCGAGCCCGTCGCCGACATGGACGTGCGGGCATCGGCGGAGCGCGTGGGTTATGTGTTCCAGGATCCCGAGAACCAGATCGTGTGCGAAACCGTGTGGCACGAGATGGCGTTTGGCCTAGAGAATCTGGGTGTGTCGCGCGACGAGATGCGCCGTCGCGTAGCTGAGACCAGCTATTTCTTTGGTCTGGAGGACTGGCTTCATCGCGATACCGATACGCTTTCGGGCGGACGCAAGCAGTTGCTGTCGTTAGCGGCCGTGCTGGCGTTGCACCCGCGCGTGCTGCTGCTCGACGAGCCCACGTCCCAGCTCGATCCCGTTGCCGAGAAAAATTTTCTGCACGCGCTGTTTCGCGTGAATCGCGAATTGGGCTGCACGGTGGTTGTGGCGACGCACCAGCCGCGTCCGATGCTCGAATACGCGACGCGCGCGTATCGGATTGAGGGCGGCCACGTGCGCGAGGTGGCCGATATCGCCTCCTTGGGGCATCGTGAAGAGCTGTTTTCTGGTGAGATGCCGGGGTGGGGCGGCTCGCGGCGTGCAAAAATCGGAGTTTTCAGCATCGCTGGTGGCCGGCAGGGCTCTTTAGACCCGCACGCGGACGTTGCGGGTGCGAAAAAGGGACCAAAAACGGACAAATCGGCTAAATTTGAGGCGCAAATCTTGCCGCAGGACGACTCGGGGGCGTCATCGCGCGCCGGTGGATGCAGAATACTCCCAAAAATGTACGCTGGCTCGGCCACCACCTTGACAGGAAGCTGGTTTCGCTACGATCGGGCGTCCGGCTGGGTGCTGCGCGGACTCGATGTGGCGTTTTCGACTGGCGCGGTGCATGCGATTGTGGGCGGCAACGGCTGCGGCAAGTCGACGCTGCTTTCGGTGTTGGCCAAAACGGTCAAGTTGCAGCGTGGGTGCATGGAGCGTGCGGCGGGGTCGGCGGCGCTGCTGCCGCAAAACCCCAAGGCGCTGCTGGTTGCCG
>USDH01000025.1 GCA_900553415.1 uncultured Collinsella sp.
GCCCTCGTCCACCAGGCGCAGCGCATACTCGACCAGCACGCGCTCGCCCAAGGTCACGTTATTGCTGTCCACGACGAACATGTCGCCGCCCGGCGCCTCGGCAAGTGCGGTGCGGGCACTCTGGTTGGTGCCCGAGAGCTTGGCGCCCACGGTAATAATCACGGCCTCATCGCCGGCCTCACGCGCTTCGGCAATCGCCTGCGAAAAGGCGTACGGGTTGACCTGACCGGTCTTGGGCAGCTCATCGCGCTCCACAAGCATCTCGTAAAAGCGCTGGTGATCGATGTCGACGCCATCCATATACACATCGGTGCCAAAGGTGACGGACAGCGGCAGAACACGCAGAGCGGGGTGCTCCGCCGGCGACATATCGCTTGCGGAATCGGTAATAATGCGGACGGACATAACGAATCCTTTCTTGCGCAGGTCTCGCGCAGGGAATTTTGACAGCAATGTCCCGGCACGGCGTACGCGCTCAAACGGGACGATGCAGTTCTTGGCTGAAAGCTAGCGCCAGCGCGGCTCTAGATCTCGCGCAGGGTGTTGAGGATCGTGCGCAGCGATGCATACATCTGCTCGCGCTGCTCCACGCCCATGGCCTTGCCGGTGGTATCGAGCACCTCGCGAATGATGCGATCGGCCTCGCTCATGCTCTCGCCGCCCAGGGCAGTCAGGCGCACCGGAGCACGATACTTGACGGCCGCATCACCCGAGTCGTCAACCTCGACGTAGCCGCCCTCCTCCAGATGTGCCAGTGTGCGCGAAACGGCGGCACGGGTAACGCCGGCCATGCGGGCGAGGTCGGCGCCAGTCAGGCCGTCCTTGCTGCGCTCAAGATAGTACAGGCACATAACGTCGGAGCCCTTGAGGCCCAGCCTTGCGCCTTCGGACGTCTTGATACGCTGAATCTCCTTGTAGAGGCCGCTGATCAGTCCGACAAAGTCCTCAAAACGTGTCTCGTCGTTCTGCTGCATGGTGACGACCGCCTTTCGCTTACATGATGCTAACGGGTAAACATCTTAGCCGCACAAGGCAACACCCGTACCCAAATATCCCATTTGTTAACCCATCAACATAAAAACCACCACAAAGGGGACAGGCACCTTTGTGGTGGTTTGGGGCATCGAGTTTGATCCGCAGACTTCGCTACAGCCCCACGCAAGGATTGTCGCGGGTCACAAGCGTTTTAACGACAACCGTCGCTCCCAGATAGCGCTCGAGCAGCTCGGCTAAGCGATCGATCGCGGCCTGGCAATCCCCCATCCGCTTGGGCTCCACGCACTCAATCGCCAGGAAAGCATCGGCCGAATCATCGGACAACGCCGTTCGAACGCCATCGCGCCAGTTCCAGCAGCGGCATACGGCGCCCGCATCATCGATGTAGGCGAGCTCGCCGGGCAGCGTCGGGTCATCTGTCTCCTCGCCAAGCGGCAGAAATGAATCGCCACCGTCGGTCACCTTCAGGCAAAGGTCTCCCTCAATCGCGTGCAAATCCTCGCCGCCTACGGGCAGCGCGTAGGACAGCGACACCGTGTTGTAGATGTCCACCGCGGGCGTAATGTGGCCCACCGGCTTTCCTTTGAGCACGCGCTTGAGCAGGTTCTCAATTGAGCAACGCGCGCCCTTCTTGGTCTTGAATAGGCGATATGCCTCGCGCCATGCCTTAACCGGCGCATTCTCGCTGATGGTATCACTCGTCAGGTGACGCTCCGCATCGATATTGGCGCGGTCGAGCAACGCGGCAATCGCATCAACGTCCTCTTGAGGAATCTGAGCCGCGGGCTTCATGCCCTTTACGACCACAACACCGACAGCCGCCTGCGGAAATAGCTCCCAAAACGAATCCTCGGCAACGAAACTCTTCATGTGCTCTCCCTTCATAGCATGCGCCCGAGCCCGGGTGCCTAAACAAAAAGCGCTCTTACGACGGCCACCTTCAAAGTCCTACGGTGCCGCCACAAGAGCGCTTACGCTGCCCCCATCCGGAGAAGGGGGCGATATGTCAGGCGTATTGTAACCCGAGTCATTCGCCCAAGCAAAACCGCCACAAAGGTGCCTGTCCCCTTTGTGGCGGATATGGACTCGCGGCGACGCTAGTGTCGGAGTCCCAGCAGGCCGCGGCCGCGATGACGGGCGTCGGCGTGCACCTGAGCGTGCGGACCGGCGGCCTTCACGGACTCGGGCAGGTGCGAGTACTTCTTCTCGAAGTTCTCCTCGAACATCACGGCCAAGTTGTGCGCCGCCTCGTCGTAGCGCGCGGTGCTCTGCCAGTACTGGCGCGGCACCAGGATGCCGTCGGGCACGCCGTGGCACGTGGTGGGAATGTCAACGTTAAAGATATCGTCATGCACGAATTCGCTGTCCTCGATGGTACCGTCGAGGGCGCGGGCCACCAGGGCGCGCGTGTAGGCAAGCTCGATGCGATGGCCCACGCCGTAGCCGCCGCCAATCCAGCCGGTGTTGACCAGGTACACACGCGTGCGGCCGTCGGCGATGCGCTCACCGAGCATCTTGGCATAGACCATGGGGTCGAGCGGCATAAACGGCTCGCCAAACAGCGAAGAGAACGTGGGCGTGGGCTCGGTGACGCCGACCTCGGTGCCGGGGATCTTGGCCGTAAAGCCCGTCACAAAGTGATACATGGCGGCGTCGGCCGTCAGGCGCGAGATGGGCGGCAGCACGCCAAAGGCGTCGCAGGTCAAAAACAGCACGACGCTCGGAGTGGTGCCCATGCCCTTGGTCCACGCGTTGGGAATGTGCTCCACAGGGTAGGCCACGCGCGTGTTGTGCGTGACCGAGACGTCATCGTAGTTGGGCTTGCGGCTCTCGTCGAGCACCACGTTTTCGCAGATCGCGCCAAAGCGGACGGCGTTGAAGATCTCAGGCTCGTGGAACGCGTCCAGGCCCTCGCATTTGGCGTAGCAGCCACCCTCGATGTTGAAGATGCCCATGTCGGACCAACCGTGCTCGTCGTCGCCGATCAGCAGCCGCGTGGGGTTGGCCGAAAGCGTGGTCTTGCCGGTGCCCGACAGGCCAAAGAACACCGCGGTCTCGTGCGTGACGGGATCCATACTGGCCGAGCAGTGCATGGGCAGCACGTCGTCCTCGACGGGCAGCAGGTAATTCATGACGCTGAAGATGGACTTTTTGATCTCGCCGGAGTAGCCGGTACCCGCGACCAAAATCACGCGCTCCTGGAAGTTGATGACCACGGCGGCGCTGGAGTTGAGGCCTTTGATGGCGGGGTCGCACTGGTAGCCAGGGGCGGCAAGCACGCAAAAGTCGGGTTCGCCGGTGCGCGCGATTTCGCGGGCGAGCGGACGGGCAAGCATCTGCTTAATGAAGAGCGCCTGGCTGGCACGCTCGCAGGCAACGAGCAGTCGACGCGTGTGGTTGCGGTCGGCGCCTGCCATGCCGCGGGTGACGAACACGTCGCGCTCGTTGAGATAGTCGACGATGCCGGCCTTGATGGCCTCATAGCTCTCGACGAACAGCGGGCGGTTGACGGCGCCCCAGGCAATCTTGTCGTGGACATCGGGGGTGTCAACGATAAAGCGGTCATTGGGGGAACGGCCAGTGCGCTCCCCCGTCTCGATCACCAGCGCGCCGTTGGATGCCATGCGGCCTTCTTCGCGGCGGATAGCGTGCTCGACGAGCTCCGCGGCGGGTAGATCGACCAGCAGACGGGGTTGATTCTCGGCGGGATCTTCAACGAGCGTAATACCAAAGTTGGACAAAACTTCTGCAGGGGTAACACCAGGCATGGGGCCTCCTTTAAAAACGCGACACGTGGACGCGGCGCGCACTTTACTCACGTAAAGCCCGTTGTACCCGATATGCAAAAACGTTTTTGCGGCAACTGCGAAGCGCCCGCCCAACGGTCAAAAATCGCACGCAAGCGGACTAGTCATTGGGGACGTTCTTAAACGACTAGCCATCAGGGACACTCTTGAACAGGCAACAACCAAGGAGTGTCCCCAGATGCCGGCACTTAGGAACGTTCCCAAAGTGCCGGCACAAAAGGAACGTCCCCAAGTGCCAACTACAGCGGCAGCCCTTGACCGAGCATGGCGATGATGCTCATGAGGACCAGCATGCCGGCGGCGTAGGGCAGGATGGCGCCCAGAAGCTCGGCGTCCTTACCGCGTACATGCACGGCGGCAAGACCGATCGCGAGCGTCTGCGGCGAAATCATCTTACCGGCAGCAACGCCAAGCGCATTCAGCGCGACCATCCAGTAGTCGCTCACACCCAGCGCTGTAGCAGCCTGGCTCTGGATGGGGCCAAACAGCATGCCTGAGGACGTGCCCGAACCGGTCACGAACGCACCGACGGCGCCGATCCACGGAGCCAGAATCGGGTACAGGCCGCCAGCGACCGCAATGCAAAACGCGCTGATCGAAGAAATCATGCCCGCATAGCCCATCACCTTGGCGCAACCCAGCACCGAAAGCATGGTAATGACTGTCGGCATCATCTGCTTGACGGTCGCGGCCAGCACCTCACCCATCAAGCGCGGCGAAGCGCCCTGAATGGCACCGCCGACAAACACAGCCAGGAAAATCCAAACACCCGGCGTGTTGATCCACGAAAACGTAAGCGTGCCGGGGTTCTCGCCGCAATACACCTGCACGTGACTCGCAAACGGCGCGAGCGCGGCGTGCACGACGGGCACCAGGTTGGAGGTACCCAACAGCAGCACAAAAATCAGGATGAAGCACGACCAGGCAGAAAGCGCCGACTTAGCGGTGAGCTGTTCGCCGGCCTCGATATTCATGTGAAAGCGTGCGTCCAGATGCCCCGACTTCTCGGCACGCATAGCAAGCGCAGCTGTCAGCCCGAGCGAAACGATAGAACCGACGACGACGGCAAGCTCGGGACCCACAAACCTAGCAACGACCAGAGCCGCACCGGCAAAGGACACGCCGGAGAGCACGGCGATGCCCGCCGCGCCACGTAGGCGCTCGGCAACGCCTGCAACGTTGCCCTGGTCATCGGCAACACGACCAGCAACCAGTACGATAAACAGCGGCATCATCACAAAGAAAGGCGCCAACTGCACCAGCTGAACGGTCGCCAGGTGCAGGGAATCCAGACCCACCAAGTCGGCAACGGACACCGTGGGGATGCCGATGGAGCCGTAGGGTGTGGGTACGCCGTTGGCCAGCAGGCAGATGAGCACGGCGGGCACGGCCTCAAAACCCAGGCCCGCGAGCATGCCGGCAGGAATGGCGACGGCAGTGCCAAAACCGGCCATGCCCTCCATAAAACCACCGAAGCACCAGGCCACGAGCAGCGCCAGCAGACGGCGGTCGCTGCTGATGGAGGTGATCATGCTGCCGATCACGTCCATGGCGCCCGTGCGAACGCACAGGTTATACGTGAATACCGCGGCGATGATCACCAGGACGATGGGCCACAGAGCCATCAAAAAGCCTTCAAGCGAGGCGGTCGCGATCTGCGCTGCCGGCAGGTGCCACCATGCGAAGGCAAGCACGCACGAAAGGACAAACGATCCGATAGCGGCCTTCCAAGCTGGCCATTTAAAGCACAGCAGCATCACGACCAGCCAAATAATCGGCACAAGAGCCAGTAAGAATGCGGCGACGTCCATAGGTAGAAGCTCCTTGGTACCGCGAGGGCGGCATCGGGGGGTCATAAAACTTCAACAGAATACCGCACGCTTACCGACAAATTGCTGCCGCCTGCCGAATATATTGAACAACCTGTTCAAAAACACGAATCGATACCACCGCGGCTATACTAGAGCGCAGCAATAGAAAGGAATCGCCTTGAGCATCACGCCCCTCGATAGCATCCGACGCACCATCGCCCGCCGCAACGGCGTCACCGACCCCACCGTATCGGGCGGGGCGCACGGGCAGGGCGGACGCATCGAGAACGGCCTGTTCCCCGCATCGCACACCGCCGAGGAGCTCGCACGAATCCAAGAGCTAAGCCAGCGTAACGCCGGCGGTCCCGACAGCAGCCAGGCTACACGCCGTCGCCGCGAGCGCGATCGCCAGCCCGGCCCCATCCGCCGCATGGTCAATGCCTGGTGGAACCGCCTGCTCGGAGCCGTCTACGGCGGCGGCTTCTCCACGCAAGAAGCCGAGTACGAAGATCACGCCACCCGTCGCGACTACCTTTGGAATACCCTGGGCACCGCCGTATGGGGCATGGCGTTTCCCCTGCTCACCATCGTGTCCACGCAGCTTGTGGGCGCCGAGGAAGCCGGCAAGTTCTCCATCGCCTTTGTCACCGGCACGCTCATCATGATCGCGTGCAACTACGGCGTGCGCAACTTTCAGGTCTCGGACATCGACGAAAAGACCTCCTTCGCCTCCTACCAGCTCAACCGCTGGCTCTGCGGAGCGCTCGCGCTGGCATGCGGCCTGGTATACAGCAGCGCCCGCGGCTACGATGCGCAGATGGCCACGATCGGCCTGGGCGTCTACCTCTATAAGGTGATCGACGGCATCGCCGACGTGTACGAGGGCCGCCTGCAGCAGGCCGACAAGCTCTATTTGGCAGGCATGAGCCAAACGCTGCGTTCCGCCGGCGTCATCGCGGTCTTTAGCGTGGCACTGTTCCTCACGCGCAGCATGCCCATCGCGGCCATGGCCATGGGCATCGCCGCGATTGCCTCGCTCGTACTGGTCACCGCCCCGCTCGCCCTGCTCGAAACCGAAAAATCACGCCGCATGAGTCTGCGCGAGGCTGGCCACCTGTTTGTCCAGTGCGCCCCGCTCTTTGGTGCGCTGTTCCTGTTCAACCTTATCGAGAGCATGCCCAAGTTTGTGATGGAGGGCACGCTGGCATACAAATATCAGCTGTACTTTAATGCACTGTTTTTTCCGGCGCAGGCCATTTTGTTGAGCATTGGATTTATCTATAAACCGCAGCTCCTACGTCTGTCGAGCATTTGGGCGAATCCGCGCAAGCGTCGCCGCTTTGATCTGATTATTGTTGCCGTTATGGCACTGATCGTAGTCATTACTGGAGCGTGCGCCGCATTTATGGCAGGCCCCGGCATTCCCCTCATGAGCTTTATGTACGGCCTCAACTTTGAGCGCTACCGCACGCTTGCACTGCTAATGGTTGTCGCCGGCGGCGTCACCGCGGCAATCGACTTTATCTATGCCATTATCACGGTGTTGCGCCACGCCGGCGATGTCACCAAGATCTACCTGATCTGCTTCGCCGTAAGCGTGGTGGTGCCGGTGATCCTGATTAAGCTGCTGGGTCTGATGGGCGCTGTGGTGAGCTACCTAGCCATCATGGCCCTACTCCTGGTGCTACTGATTATCGAGTACGCCCACATCCGCCAACGCATCGAACGCGACCGCAACCCATACGGCGCCTAATTAGCTGCCCCCGGTCACCGGAATTTGCGATGGAATCACCCCGGCTGGGGTCTCGTTGCGGACAATATGCATCACGCAAAACTAAGTGAGTAGACTTTTGCCGAATCCCTGACCACACCGGCAAAACACAAGTCAATGACCTGCGGTTTTGTTGAGGCAAATTTGCCGGCTGCTCGGCATTTCCAAAAAAGCCTACTCACTTAGCCAGCGGGCAGCCAAAAAAGAACCGTCGCGACGTCGTTTGACTCCGTTGCGACGGTTTTTCGAGCATTTTCGCGCTGCCGAGGACGCAGACGCTCCTCATTTCTAGCGCTTACCGAGCAAGAAGGCGCTACTCTTCGAAAGTAGTCAAAAAGCCCCGTCCCAAATTAGCTACCCTTTGCACCGATTATTCGCCCGGGTTGATGTTCGCATAGAACTCGGCCCCGTCATCCAGGCGCAGGATGCCGACGCGGCCGAACTCGGAGCCGGTGGCGGCGGCGCAGTCGATATCGATGCGATCGGGCACGCCGGCGGTATCCTCGCCGCCCAGGCGCACAAAACGCCCCCGGCCCGATTCCTCATCGAGCCCCGCCAGGCCATCCACCACGCAATAGCGCCCAAGCGACACCGTGGGCGTGTGGCCGCTCACCACGACCGGGCCCTCGCCCTCGGCAGAAAGCAGTCCCGTCGGCGCATCCCAATAGCCGTGACGAATCCACAGCAGGTCATCGGACGACTGCACCGCGAGCATCTGCTGCAGCAGCTCGCGATCGGCACCCACCGCTCCGACGCCATCGGCACAATCGACGCCATGCTCAAGCAAAAACGCGCGCGCCGCCTTCATCTCGATTCCAGCATGTACCAGCAGATACGGGCGCTCCTCGGTCTCGGCCACCGCGTAGAGCGGCAGCGCGGCCATCCAACGCACGAGCTCCTCGTATGCCTCAAATTCCATGTCGTTGAGCTGCTCGCGCGTCGTCCAGCCACCGTTGATATCCCAGGTCTCGGCATCGAGCGGATCCTGGCCAATGATGGCATCGAGCATGATCTGCTCGTGATTACCCTTGAGCACGCGGGCGTTGGGCAGCGAGCGCACGAGCTTAATAACGCCGACCGGATCGGGCCCGCGATCGATCATGTCGCCCAGCACGTACAGCGTGTCGTCGGACGTCAACGAGATCTTAGACAGGGCCTCGTCAAGCGCACGCACGTGCCCGTGAGCATCAGATGTCACATAGATCGCCATGGTACGCCTCTCCTTGCATTGCGGCCGAAGCCCGGCGCCGCAACTAAAACTTCAAGTTGAACTTAAACGTTACCCATTGTACTCCGTTGCAATAAAGCTGGAAAGGGTTTCCAAGCAGAGGCAAAGACGGCAGCCGTCTATGACGATATCGCGCACGCCCGCAATCCAACCCCATAAACCCACCATCTTTGGGTACAAATAACCGCAGACAACTGACCGTGCCACGCCAACCACCCAGGAGCGGACACCATCCATGAACCAGATCCTTCTCTTTATCGGCCTCGTTATTATTCTGTGCCTGACCATCAAGCCCGTCGGCAAAAAACTCCCCTTCCCCACCCTGCTCATCTTTATCGCGCTCGGCATGCTGTTGGGCGTCAACGGCCCGGCTCACATCGACTTTAGCGACTACGCGCTCACCGAAACCGTCTGCAGCACGGCGCTGCTGTTCATCATGTTCTACGGCGGTTTTAACACCAACATCGACCGTGCCAAGCCCGTCGCCGCGCCTGCGGTGCTGCTGAGCACGCTCGGCGTCGTCATCACTGCCGGCATTACCGGCGTGTTCGCGCACTTTGTACTGGGCTTCGACTGGATCGGCGGCCTGCTGCTGGGATCGGTTGTGGCGTCCACCGACGCGGCCAGCGTCTTTAGCGTTCTGCGCGAGCACAGCCTTTCGCTGAGGGGCGGCACCGACTCGCTGCTCGAGGTCGAATCGGGCTCCAACGACCCCGTCGCCTACATGCTCACCGCCGTGCTCGCCACACTCGCAGCCGGCGGCGACATCAACATTCCCACACTGCTGGCCAAGCAGATTATCCTGGGCGTGGGCCTGGGCCTTGCCATCGGCTGGGCGGCGGGCCACCTGATTGAACGCGCACGCGCAACAGCCGAGGGCGCGCAGACCATCTTTTTGTTCGCCGTGGCAATCGTCGCCTACGCGCTGCCGAGCTACCTGGGCGGCAACGGCTTTTTGGCCGTGTACCTGGCCGGCATTGTGCTGGGCGCGAGCGACATCACCGGCAAGGTCGAGCTGGCGCACTTCTTTGACACCCTCACCGAGATGGCCGAGATGACCATCTTCTTTTTGCTGGGCCTACTCGTCACGCCCGCGCGCCTGCCGCAAATGCTGCTACCCGGCCTGGCGCTCATGGCGTTTATGCTCTTCGTGAGCCGCCCCATCGCCGTGGGCCTGCTGCTGGTGCCCTTTAAGACCAACCCTCGCCAGGTTGCGCTCGTAAGCTGGGCGGGTCTGCGCGGCGCGGCTTCGGTCGTATTTAGTCTCTTTGCCGTGGTAACCGGTGTTCCCGGTGGTCACGACCTGTTTGACCTGGTGTTTGTGATTGCCGTGTCAAGCATTGTGGTGCAGGGCTCGCTGCTGCCAGCAGTGGCGAAGAAACTCGATATGATCGACGCGGAAGGCGACGTGCGCCGCACCTTTAACGATTACCGCGACGAGGACGGCATGTCGTTCGTCAAGCTCAAGATGGGAGCTGGACATCCGTTTGCCGGACGTTCGCTCGCCGACATTGGCAGTGCGGCGGACATGCTTGTGGTTCTGGTGCTGCGCGACGGCGCGCACCCCGTGCTGCCCAACGGCGATACCGTGATCGAGGAAGGCGACCTTCTGGTTATGGCCGCCCCGACGTTTGAAGAGCGTGCCGAGGTTACGCTGCGCGAGGTCACCGTGACCCCCCACGGTCGCCTGGCCGGCCAGCGCCTGCGCGATGTGCCGCAAGGCAAGCATCCGTTTATTGTGGTGATGCTCAAGCGCGAAGGCCAGACGATCATCCCCGATGGCAACACCCTCATATACGCCGGCGACGAAGCCGTCATCGCCACGCTGGCGTCGTAGCGGCCACAGGGCAGCTAATTTGGGACGGCCTTCTTTCTAACTTCTTTTAGTAAGCCTTTTTTAAACGCAGTACTACCACCAAAAAACTTCTGGTCAGTATTAGTCTGCTTATTTGCCTGATATTTCAGACTCGTGAACTCAATGGTACAGACATAGTCCGCGGCCTGAGCCAAATAGTAATCCGATGAAGTTGTCGGCTTATAGATAACTGCATTTTTAGCCAAAGCGTAATCGATTGCCTTGTGAAGCGCACTCGAAACCGAACCCTGTCCTCCGTCGTAGTAAATCTTTACAGCATCAAACTGCTGAAACCAACTCAAATTGTCGAATATGAAATCGATGATTTCACGCCGCATCGCATCAGCAATCTGTTTAAGAGTTCGGTACCGACGCGTCTTGAATACAAACACCTTGTACGAGATGGGCAAATGTCGAAACATAACTCGAAATAGTGAGAACAGCCTTTTTCTCTCGCTGATGCCCAAGTCCTTGAACTGATCTTTTCCATTCATGAGAGGAGAAGCATGGAACGGAAGAAGCGGCAATCCGCTTTCGGCTACCGCCCTTTCATATTTCTCTATTCCCTCAGCGATGGGAATATCTTGTTCATGAAAAACAAAGGCCACAAGATAGTATCTTTCACGAAGATCATCGCTTCCAGATTCATCAATAAAGATACTCAGCTCTCGCATGGGCAATCCTTAATAAAAAAGCCGGGGAAAACGTCCCCGGCACTTGGAAGCCCTCTCTTAAGAGATGACCACCTAGTTTATACCATGAAGTTGGACGTATGTTCAAGCATGAGTATAAAATACAAACATATGTTCGTCAATAACAAAGATGGCCATCATTCAGCGTCATCGTCGACGGCAAAGTCGCGGAGGTCGAGGCCTTCGCGTTCGGCACGGGTCAGGAGCTCTTGGGGCGACTCATCCTCGATATCCACTACGTCGAGCATGGCGGCCGGAAAGCCCACGCCTGCTGCACTCCCCGCGCGGTCGAGCAGGCTCTCGCGCAGCTGATCTACATCAACTTCGATCTTCATGGTGAAACCTCCCGCCAAACCAGGCCCTTACTCGTCAGCGCCAAGCACTTCCACGGCAGCAACAAAAGCCGCAACCTGCTTGTCGTCCATCTGCGTGGCCAGGCGCCCCACGGGCTCATCGTAGGCGAACTGCACCTTATCGATAAAGCAATCCCAAGCACGCTCATCCACGCGCACGGCAGCCTCACAATACTGACTGAGCTTTTTGAGCCCATACCAAAACGCATTCACATGGCGCGCAGAATCCTCGTCCAGCACACCATCGTAGCGGCGTCCGTTAAACTTACGTATGCGCGCCACAGCAACCTCGAGCGAGTCGCCACCATCGGCCGAAGCCTCATCCACAAGCTCGGGAATCGCAACCTCTCGGCGAACATCATGCCTGGTAGCGCCATCGTACTCGCCCACCAGCACGTCTTCGTCAAGCCGAGAATCGTAGTCTAAATAGCTCGAGCCCCGGCAAATCCCATGCGGCGAGCCAGAGCCAAACGCACAGAACAACCCGCCGTCGGCAACAACACGACGGTAGGTCTCAAACGACTTCTTAACCTGAACGAGCAACTCGGAAAGCTCCCCGACATCGCACGCAACGCACACAGGCTCGGGCAACGATACTGGCTCCACCGTGCTCCCCACAACGCGGACGGCGCGCTCGGCCCGATACGCCTGCGCCGCTAAGCGCGCTCGCTGCGCAGCACCGCGCACGTTCGTAAGTTCACGCTCCAGCGCCACGTCACCAGCAACATCGCCAGCCAAATCACCCGTAAACCCATCAGCGTGCTGCGGCCCAGTCGCACTCAGCTCGGACTCAAACGTCGCCGTGATCATACCCGCAAGGTCCGTTGCGTCGGCGGCACAACGAAGTTGCTCCAGCTGCGTGCACAGCAGGTCGGCATCCAGGGGCACAGCATCCACAACGCGCACGTCACCCAGACGCGCCACGTCCTGCAGCACTAAAGCGCCGGCAGCATCGTACGCTGCGCGCACCCTGTCCGCCGTATTCGCACGCAGCTTTACCTCGATAAACGCAAGCGTCTGCTCCAGGCGCGTCAGCAGCTCGGCCTTGTCCTCCATGCGCAAAAAGGCAGCATAGCGGCGCTCCATCTGCAGCGAGCCCACAACACCCGCCTGCTTGCGAGCGCGCGCAAGGGCCGCGCCCTCAACACGGCGCACGTACGTATCAACAGCCCGCACGGCAGATTCGCGCGCAGCGTGCTCGGCAGCCTCGACATCCCTAAGCACACCCAGCAGTTCGCGGGAGCGCGCCTTGCGCACCAACTCCCCGCGATCGTACTGCTCAAGCGTCGCCTGGCGTTTGGCCACCGATTCAAAGCCAAACAGCTCGTCGAGCAGCTCACCAACAGAACGCTCGTCCGCCATGGCAGGCCTCCTCACGCACTACGCACCAACATGTTCGCGGAACGCACGAGCACCGGACGCCCCGCTCGCCCGCACCCCTACAAATCCAGAGCCTTCTTCGCGGCGTCGACCGGATCGCCATCCATGTAGAACACCGGGCTCAAGCCCGAAATGATCTCGGACGAAACGCTCTGCAGGCCCGCGATGGCGCTCAGCGGCAAAATCACACGCTTGGCACCGGCGTTTTTGGCCACGCGCATAATGTCCTCGAGCCCGCGGATCTCGTCCATAGAGCCCGACATGCGCAAGATGCCCGGGACCGCCAGCGCAGACATCACCGGGCGGTTGCACGCCGCGGAGCATAGGCCCACAAACTCGGCAAGCGAAACTTCTTCGGACAGGCCCTTGCTCTGCAGATCGTTATAGAACAGCAGGTAGTCCTTGGAGCCAATGTGCATGCCCGGCGCCACGCGGTTCGCCAGGTTCACGAAGTTGTCGAACGCGGCCTCCAGCGTATCGCGCACCGGCTTGTTAAAGGCCACGCCCTCGTGCTTAAACTTGCACTCGCCGGCAACGGCCTTGTTCTCCAGCTTGTACACGGCAACCTCGCCGCCCTGCGACCTACCCACGCCAAACACGTGACCGGACAGCAGCGGCCCGTCGGGAATCAGCGTATCCTCGGTCTGCTCGGGCACGCGCACCACGTGCACGTCCTGCGGATTATCGGCATCCATATAGCCAAGGTTAACATCGATAAACTCGACGCCCGCCATAATCTTGAGCTGCTCCTTTACGCGGCGACGGCCCTCGATGGCGTAGTCCAGCAGCCAGCGAACGTCGTCCTTGTCCATAGCCTCGTCGGGGAACAGCAGCTTAGCCAAGCCGCTAAAGGTCTTGCGCACGGCGATCTCATCGCGCTTGTTAAAGTCGCTGTTAAAGCGGAAGTAACGGTCGATATGATGCGTAAAGTCTTTGCGGCGCATCTCCTTGCAAAACTCCGACAGGCAGTCGGTGATTAAGCCGTAATGCCTGGTCAGCAGGCTCGAACGCATCTTGGGAATCTCCCAGCCCGGCAGGTAATAGTGGATACGGTCGAAGAAGGCCGAATCGTTGTTAAACTCCGGCGGGAACGGATCAAACAGGTGCGTGGTCTTAAGGACGTTTTGCACGGTGTCGTTGATGTTGCCCTCAAAGACCATGGAGGCATCGGCGTTAATCTGGTCGCGGCCGCGCGCGTAGCTGCCACTCGCCATATAGTCCTTCATGATCTGCACGGCGTTGGTGTCCTTAAAGCGCATGCCGGCGACCTCGTCGAACGTCACGCAATCCCAATGGCCCACCAGGCCCACGCGATCGGCGCGCATGGAGTTCATACGGCCGAACAGGTTGGCCGTGGTGGTCTGGCCGCCCGAAAGCAAGATGGCATAGGGCGAGACCTCTTTGTAGATATGGCTCTTGCCGGTGCCACGGGGACCCAACTCGCACAGATTGTAATTGCGCTCGATCAGCGGCACCATGCGCTCGATAAAGTGCAAGCGCTCCTTCTCCGAAAGCTCGCTGGGCTCATAGCCGGCAGAGCGCAGCAGCATGTTGAGCCACTCGTCGCGCGAGAAATACTGGCGCTCGTCGATCATGGCCTCCAGGTCCAGGTTGGGCATCTGGATGGGCGTGAGCGACGCCACGCTAA
>USDH01000026.1 GCA_900553415.1 uncultured Collinsella sp.
CAAATGCGGCCCGCGCAGCGTCGAGCCGTTACGCGGTTCGTAGAACCGCGTAACTAGTTAGTACATCTTTGCGCCGGCAGGGATGGAAGCGTCGAGCTGAATCAGGTTGAGGCGCTCCTCGCCCTCTTCCTCGTGGATGGCACTGATGAGCATGCCGCAGCTGGGGATGCCCATCATCTTGCGCGGAGGCAGATTGGTGATGGCGAGCAGGGTCTTGCCGACCAGGTCCTCGGGCTCATAGTATTCATGGATGCCGGAGAGGATGGTGCGGTCGGTGCCGGTGCCGTCATCGAGCGTAAAGTTCAGCAGCTTCTTGGACTTCTTGACGGCCTCGCATGCCTTGACCTTCACAGCGCGGAAATCGCTCTTGGAGAAGGTATCAAAGTCGACGAACTCCTCAAACAGCGGCTCAACGGCGATCTTGGAGTAATCGAGCGTGGGCTTAAGCGACTTAACGAACGGGCTCGCGGCGTTGCCGGCCTCGGCAGCCTTGGCGGCAGCGGCACCGGACTGGAAACCCTTCTCGGGCTTCATGTGCGGGAACAGCAGCACGTCGCGGATGGAAGCCTGGTTGGTGAGCAGCATGACCACGCGGTCGATACCAATGCCAATGCCGCCCGCGGGAGGCATACCGTACTCGAGGGCGCGCACGTAGTCCTCGTCATACTCCATGGCCTCGTCGTCGCCGCCGGCCTTCTCGGCCATCTGGGCAGCAAAGCGCTCAGCCTGGTCGACCGGGTCGTTGAGCTCGGAGAACGCGTTGGCGTACTCGTGACCGGCAATAACCAGCTCAAAGCGGTGCGTCAGGCGCGGGTCGTCCTCAAAGCGCTTGGCAAGCGGGCTGACCTCGATGGGGTAATCGCACACGAACGTGGGGTTGACGATGGTGTCCTCGCCCAGCTCATCGTAAATCTCGGCGATAATCTTGCCGGCGGTCCACTCGGGCTTAATCTCCAGGCCCTTCTCGCGCGCGGCGGCAGCAAGCTCCTCGACCGGCGTGTCAATGGTGACCTGCTTGCCGAGCACGTCGGAGACGATGTCGGTCATGGGACGGCTGGCCCACTCACCAGAAAGGTCGATGGTCTGGCCCTGGTACTCGATGACCTCGGGGTTGCCGATGGCCTTGTTGGCAGCCTTAATGACACCCTGGGCGAGCGCCTTCATGCCCTCGAGGTCGGAGAAGGCACGGTAGGCCTCCATCGTGGTGAACTCGGGGTTGTGGGTAAGGTCCATGCCCTCGTTACGGAAGATGCGGCCGATCTCGAACACGCGCTCAAAACCACCGACGATGCAGCGCTTGAGGTGCAGCTCGGTGGCAATACGCAGGTAGCACTCCTGATCGAGCGCGTTAAAGTGCGTGATGAACGGCTTGGCCGTGGCACCACCCTGGATGGTCTGCAAGATGGGGGTCTCAACCTCCATGTAGCCGTCGGACTCCATAAAGCGACGGAAGGTGGAGAGAATCTGCGAACGCTTACGGAAGGTCTCGCGAACGTCGTCGTTGGCGATCAGGTCGACATAGCGCTGGCGATAGCGGGTCTCCTTGTCGGAAAGACCGTGGAACTTCTCGGGCAGCGGACGAACGGCCTTGGCAAGCAGGGTCGCGCTCTTAGGGGCAACGGAAAGCTGGCCACGCTGGGTGCGCACGACCACGCCGGTCACACCCAGGATGTCGCCCAGGTCGAGGGCCTTGAGCGTACTCCAGGCAGCCTCGTCCATGTCGTTGATGCGGCAGAACAGCTGAATCTCGGCAGTCGCATCGCGCACGACGATGAACATGATCTTGCCCTGACCGCGCTTGGCGACCACACGGCCGGCGATCTTCACGACGTCCTCGGTGTCCTCGCCATCGGCAAGCTCGGCGTACTTAGCCTCGATATCGGCAACGTAGTCCTCAAGCTCAGAGTGCTCGGGATAGGGGTTCTGGCCCGCCTCGAACAGGGCGGCGCGCTTGGCCAGGCGGGTGGCGCGCTCGTCGTTGAGCGTCGATGCCTGATCGGCGGCGTTCTGGTTCTCTGCCATAAGTTAGCTCCTCAAACTAAAACGCTCCCCAGGATTCGGTCCCAGGGAGCGAAAACATACCTTTACGCGGGACCGTGGTCTAGCGTGCGATCTTGGCGATGGTGTAGACGCGAGTCTTGCCGGAAGGCGTAACGACCTCGACGGAGTCGCCCTCGCCGTGACCGATGATGGCGTGACCGACCGGAGACTCGTTGGAAATCTTGTGCTCGAGCGAGTTGGTCTCGGTGGTACCAACGAGCGTGACTTCCATGACCTCACCGTTGGGATCGATCAGAGAAACGGTGGAACCGATGGAGACGGTCAGATCGCCCGTGGTGGCAGCAACCTGAGCGTTGGCGAGGATGGCCTGGATCTCGGCAATACGAGCGACGTTCTGGGCCTGCTTGTCCTTGGCGGCGTCGTACTCGGAGTTCTCCGAAAGGTCGCCGAACGCGCGGGCTTCCTTGATGTCCTCGACGATCTCCTTGGCGTAATCGCCCTCACGCCAAGCGAGCTCCTCGACGAGCTTCTGGCGGCCCTCAGCGGTCAGTACGATCTGGCTTGCGTCCATACGGATATCTCCCCAACTATGATGTAACGATCAACTGTCAACAAAACGAAAAAGACCGGCTAGCCTGCGGGCAAGCCGGTCAGGTGCTCACCCCAAAGGGATGGGACTACTCTGCGTCCGCGTCGCTGTCCTCTGCCTGCTTCTTCTTGGCAGCAGCGAGCTTGGCCTCGAGCTCAGCGATCTCCTTGTCCTCCTCGGACTGCTCGACCACGACCTCCTCGGCCTGCTTGGTCTCGGCCTTATCGTCGCCCTCCATACCCTCGCGGATATTCTTGACGGTAGAGCCGAGGGACTTGCCGAGCTTCGGCAGGTTCTTGGGCCCGAAGATAATCAGGACAACGACGAGAATAATGATGAGCTCAGGAGCCCTCAGTCCAAACATGTAGACCTCCACAATACAGCGAGACAAGCTCGAATGAGTATACCGCGGGTATCGCGGTATCACAACAATAGCTAAAAAAAGGGACCGCAAGAAGCGGTCCCTCCTCATGCTCTGGTCGGGTTGACTGGATTTGAACCAGCGACCCCTGCGTCCCGAACGCAGTGCTCTACCAAACTGAGCCACAACCCGTTAGCTCGACTATAGTAACAAAGATTTCCGTCGCGTGCTAGAGAAATTTTTACTTCTTTGGCACTTCGACGCGAACCGTGTTGGGAATGAGCTCCGTCGCGCAGGACCACCAGCCGTTTTGCTGGGCAGCCTCGGCAAGCCTTTCGGCCATGTCGGCGGTGTCGCAAATGGCAAACGAGCAGGCACCCGATCCGCACACATCTACAGCAACGGTGCCGTCCTGTTTACGCAGCCAATCGAGAACCGTTTGAATCTGCGGCTCCATCTGTGCGGAAATGACACCCAGGTTGTTATGGATGAGCGCATATGCCGTCTCGGCATCACCAGCACGCAAGGCAGAAGCTATCGCCCCGGGCTTGTCCGCAGGCACCGGGGCCTCGTCAAAACGTCGATAGGCTTCAATTGTTGAAACGCTTGCCTCGCGCGGCTTGACCAGCACGACGGGTGTCGCGGGTAGTGCGGGATACTCGGTTGCCAGCACGTCTCCCCCACCTACGTAGAATGCAGGGCTCGCGTGCAAAAAGAACGGGACGTCAGCACCAATGCCCCGCGCAATGTCGTCGAGCGCTGGGTCGGTGCGATCAATGCCCCAGAGCTCCGCCAAGGCGACAATGACCGCGGCCGCATCCGTCGAGGGGCCGCCCAAGCCGGCGCACAATGGAATGCGCTTCTCAATCGTCACGCAGATGTTTGCCTCGCGACCATAATGATCGGCCATAGCAACCGCAGCCCGATACGCCGTATTCTTTTGCATAGGAAAGTCGGATGCCGGAACCGTCTGGACGGTCAGCGCCTGCGCCGGCGTGACCGTCACGGTATCGGAAAGACCGACGGCTGCCATCAGGGAATCGACCCTGTGGTAGCCGCGGTCATCGCGCTCGGTATGAACCCCCAGGTAGAGGTTAATCTTTGCCGGCGCGGAAAGAGTCAGGGACCGATCGGTCACCGTTAATGCTCCTCGAGCTGATTGCCGAGCGGGGTAAAGATGTGCTCGCCGCTCTCGGGGTCGAACAGCTCGACCTGACCGGTGAGGACATCGATATACTGGTAGGACTGACGCGACTTGCGGCCACGGCGCTCGTCGACCTCGACAATGAAGACGGCGGGGTGGACGCTCTTGATGGTGCCCATGCGCTCGACGACGCGGGTGCGGCCCATGTTGGCCTTAACCTTGACGCGATCGCCCACCATATCGGTCAGCTTCTCGTGGATGTCGTCGACGTGATTGACTTCCATCTCTTCCATGAACAGGGCCTCCAGAAGGTGCAATTCAAAAAGGGGATAATACCCCTAAGATAGACAAAACTCTAATACTATAGCACCCTGTTGTGGCCATACGCAAGCAGCTAATTAGGCTACTTACAGATTGTCGGTATCGAGGACGATGGTGAATGGGCCGTCGTTGACGAGGTCGACTTTCATATCGGCGCCAAAGATGCCATGCGCCACGTGTTCGACATCTTGACGAACGAGCGTCAGGAAGTACTCGTAGAGCTCGTTGGCGACATCGGGGGCGCCGGCATCCGTAAACGATGGGCGGCGGCCGTGACGGCAATCGGCGAACAGCGTGAACTGCGACACTACGAGAACCTCGCCGTCGACATCGGCAAGTGCCAGGTTGGTCTTGCCGTTCTCGTCCTCGTTGATACGCAGCCCGCGGAGCTTGCCCCACAGCTTGTCGGCCTCGGCACGCGTATCGCCATGGCCCACACCCAGCAGCACCAGGTAGCCGCGTCCAATGCGACCCACGCACTCGCCATCGACCGTCACGCCGGCGTTGAGTACGCGCTGCACCACCGCGCGCACGGCCTACTCCTCGCCCGTCAGTTTGGCGGACAGGTGCTCGAGCGCGTGGAATCGATGGCTGATGGCGTTCTTCTCGTCCGCCGTGAGCTCGGCCATGGTCTTGCCCGGCGTGTCGACCGGCAGGAACAGCGGGTCGTAGCCAAAGCCGTGATCGCCGCGGCCCTCGTGCGCGATAGCGCCCTCGCAGGCGCCCTCACCATAGGTGACTAAACCGTCCGTGTCGATGAGCGCAACGACGCTCATAAAGCGCGCGGTGCGATCCTCGTCCGCCACACCTTCCAGGTTAACGAGCAGCTTGGCGTTGTTGGCGGCATCGTCGCCGTGAACGCCCGCATAGCGCGCGCTATACACGCCCGGCTCGCCGCCCAGCGCGTCGACGACCAGGCCGGAATCGTCGGCGATGGCCATAAGGCCCGTCTCCTCGACCGCAGCCTGCGCCTTGATGATGGCGTTCTCCAAAAACGTCGTGCCGTTTTCCTCGGGATCGTCAAAATCACCCAGCTGGCCGAGCGCCACAAAGCGCACCTCGGGCATGACCTTGCCCAAAATGGCCTCGATCTCGGTGAGCTTGTGGGCGTTGCCCGTTGCCACGACGATGGTCGCCGCCGGGTCAAGGGTGTCGATGTCGATCTTTTCAAGTGCCACGAGTGGTCTCCTTGTCTCTATAGCAATGCCGCGCCGAGGGCGACGAGGGCCTCTGCCTCTCCCCTCTCAATCAACGACAGTCTTGTGTCTAGACGTCTCCGCAGATAAAAACCTACCAAAATAAACCTGTCCCTTTTTGGCAGGTTAGGCGAGGGCTTGGCGCTGGAGCTCGATGAGCTCGGCGATACCCTTGTCGCCCAGGTCGAGCAGGGCGTTGAGGCGCTTACGGTCAAAGGGCGCCTGCTCGCCAGTGCCCTGGAGCTCGATCATCTCACCGGTGTCGGTGGCGACGAGGTTCATGTCGACTTCGGCATGGCTGTCCTCGGAATAATCGAGGTCAAGCAGCGTATTGCCGTCGACAACGCCCATGGAGATTGCAGCCACCTGGCCGGTAAGCGGGATGCGCTCGATCTTGCCCGCCTCGACCCACATGGCGAGGGCGTCGTGCAGCGCCACCCAGGCGCCGGTGATGCTCGCTGTACGCGTGCCGCCATCGGCCTGAATCACATCGCAGTCGACGGTGACGGTGTACTCGCCGAGTGCCTTCATGTTGACGACGGTACGCAGGCTGCGGCCAATGAGGTGCTCGATCTCCATGGAGCGACCCTTGCGGTTGGCGTGCTCGCGCTTGCAGCGCTTGCCGGTCGACGCCGGCAGCATGGCGTATTCCGCGGTCACCCAGCCGACCTTAGCTCCCTTTCGCCAGCCCGGCACGCCCTCCTCGATAGTGGCGGCGCACAGCACGCGCGTGTCGCCGAACTCGGCCAAACACGAGCCGTGGGCGTGCTTCATGACGCCACGGGTGAGCTTAACGGGGCGCAACTCGTTGGCGGCGCGACCGTTGACGCGGTTGACCTGCATGTACTCCATAGAAATATCCTTTCGGCAAAAGATGTGGCGAAGGCTTTGGCGGCCGCCTTACATCTATTTCAGCTCATCGATATCGATATGTTCGATGCTCTTGAGCGGCTGACCAAAAATAAAGCTGCCCGCCACCGCAAACTCGGCAATGTTATCGGCCGTCGTAGCAAAACGATGCTGCGGCTCGGCGGCGTCGCCCGCCAGCTGCTCGCGGCGCGTGAGGATATCGGTCAGCTCGCGTGTGGTCTCCTCGGCGGAACTCACGACGCGCACCCCAGGCCCCAGCGCATGGCGGATAGGTCCCACCAACAGCGGAAAATGTGTACAGCCGAGCACCACGGTATCGATACCGTGGTCGCGCAGCGGCTCAACCGTGGCACCCACCAGCGCACGCACGGCAGGCGTATCGAAGATGTCCTCGTTCTCAAGCCACTGTTCCTGCAGATGTGCACCCGAGGCGAGCTCGTGTTCGACAACCTCGACAAAGCTCGAGGCAGGACAGCCGTATACATCGACGCCGGCATCTAGATCCTGAATGGCGCGCGTGTAGGCGCCCGAGCGAATAGTGAGGTTGGTGGCGAGCACGCCCACGCGACGCGAGCGGGTGCTGTTGATGGCCGCACGGGCACCCGGCGCGATCACGCCGATCACAGGAACGTCGAGCACCTGCTGGGCCAGACGCAAGGCCGCAGCTGTCGCCGTGTTGCAGGCGATGACCATAATCTTGACGTCGTGCTTCGACAGCCAACGGCCCGCCTGCAACGCAAACGAGCGCACCTCATCCTCGGTGCGGGTTCCATAGGGGCAGCGCTTGGTGTCACCAAAGTAGTAGACGGACTCATACGGCAGCGCCGTCGCGATGGCGCGCGCAACCGTCAGACCGCCCAAACCAGAATCGAACACGCCTATCGGGCGCGTGTCGCCTGCCGGATTCTCGATATCGGACATTACCTCACCAGTCTCTCTCGAAAAGACATGTCCAAGTGCGGCGGCGGCGCGCTACGAACGCGCCGCGACCAGCAGCTCTGCCGTCGCCGCCCAACCGTCGACAATTTTGCCACGCGTAACGAAAGCGTTCTCGCAAGCAGCCAGGAACTCGGGCGCGCCGGCGCTCGTCAGGCCATTCTCAACTAGGCAGAACGTACCCACGTGATCGGCCATGTAGAAGTCGGACTCGGAATCGCCGAGCGCAAGCGTCTCCTCGCGCTCGATCCCCAGGTGCTCGCAGAAGCGCGCAATGGCGACGCCTTTGTTGAGGCCCGCGGGGTTGATGTTGAATGCGCGACCGTCCTCGACGCGATCGAGCTCGAGCGTCGTCGGCTTGGACAGGTGAGTCAGATGGCCGTTGCAAGCCCAGATCAGACCGCAGCCGGCCTCGTCCAGGATGGCCTGGACCTCATCGTCGGGCACATCGCCGCGCATACCGACGGTGACCTCACGGTATTTGTAGCCGGTCGACATGTCGTTGTGGTACTCGATCTTGTGCGGCCAGCGGGCAAGGATCTTCTCGCACACGCCAGTCTGCTCGATCACCTGGTGCGGCGTGAGACCGCAAGATGGGTCGTAGGGCATGTCGCCGGTCAGATACTCCCAATCGTTGGCTTTGAGGTCGTACATGACCAGGCCGCCCATCTCACCAATGTAGGAGTTGAGGCCGAGCACGCGCGCGTCCTCGTGGATCATGGTACGGTTGCGGCCCGAGGTGGGAACCACCTGAATGCCAGCGCGGGCAAGTGCCACGACGGCCTCGACGAGTTTGGTCGAGGGGTTACCGTCGTTGTCGCGCAGCACGCACGAGCCGGGCGCGAGCATCGTGGCATCCAGGTCGGTAAAGACGTACTTGACCTTGGCCAAGCGCTCGCGCATCTCGCCCGAAAGCTCGGCAACGGTCGGCAGGGTGTTGTGGGACATGGTTACTCCGTTTACGTAGAAGGGTTTGGACTTGGACGGCATGTTTTGATTGAGGGAACACGCTTATGGCGACAGCGCACTCAGGGCGCCGCCGCCATCATGGTTCATTAGTCAAACTGGGTAACATCGATTAGGCGATTGGCCAGCGAAAGGTCGCTCTCGATGGGCACGAACTCGTCGCCCACGTGCATGAGTTCCTCGTCACCCTTTGCCAGCAGCAAGACAATGGTGGGAGCATCGGGGTTGACGTACTCCTCGCGCGCCGCCTTGAACGCCGCATGCACAGCGGCTTCGCGGTCGAGGATGATCTTGTTCGGCGTATCGTCGGGAACATGCTCGGCAAGCTCGCGACAGACCTTCATCGGGTCCTCGTGAGCTGGATCCTCGTTGGCAAAGATCATCAGGTCGGAATACGGTGCGGCCTCGCGCGGAAGCTGCTCGCGGCGCTCCTGCGCCTTGCCGCCGGCAGCGCCAAACACCGCGATGACCGGGCTGGCGGGAAACGCGCGCTTGACCGACGAGAAAAGCGAACGGAACGAAAGCTGGTTGTGCGCATAGTCAACGACGCAGATCACGCGGCCGTCCTTCGACTCCACGACCTCCATACGGCCCGGTACACGCAGTTTGGAGAGGCCCTTCTTGATAGCCTCGATACCGATGCCGATCTCGCGCGCAGCGGCGATAGCGACCAGCGCGTTCTCCACGTTAAAGTCTCCCGCGATACCCAGCAGGACCTTCTCCCCCGCCTCGGACTCGTCGGCACACAGGCCATGCAAGTTGAACTCGATGCTAAAGCCGACCATGCGTACGTCGCTCGCCCACAGGCTTGCCTCGGGATGCTCGACGCCAACGGTCACCAAGCGCTCGGCCGTCGACGCTGCCTCCAGCACACGGTCGACCTCTTCGGTGCCCAGATTCACCACGGCGGTCTTTGCCTGGTCAAAGATCCTGAGTTTGCTCTCAAAATAATCCTCAAACGTGGGGTGTTCGATCGGCGAGATGTGGTCACGGCCGATGTTGAGGAAGCACGCCACGTCAAACGGCAGATTCTCGACGCGTTGGTACTTGAGCGCCTGGCTCGAGACCTCCATGACCATGGACTGGCGACCGGACGTGCGGCAGTTGGCGATATGGCGCCAGACCTCGGGGGCCTCGGGCGTAGTATTGGTGCTCTCGTAGCACTCGATGCCATCGTCGGTACTCACCGAGCCGATCATGCCGCAGGATTCGCCCGCTGCCTTGATGATGGACTGGAGCATAAAAGCGGCCGTGGTTTTTCCCTTGGTGCCGGTGATGCCCACGATCTTGACGTCGTGGTCGGGACGGTCGTAGACCTCCGGCGGCAACAGGGCCATGGCCGTGCGAACGCTATCAACAACCAGCATCGCAGCACCGCTCTCCTGCGCCAGCGGCTCCAGAGACTCGACCAGCGACTCTTCGCACACAAATGCGACGGCGCCCGCATCGAGCGCCATGCTCAAAAACGCGGGCTTAAAGGCAGCACCTTTGCAAAAGAACACGTCACCTGCCGAGACCGCGCGCGAATCAAACGAGCAGCCGGTCACAGCACGCTCGTCAACCTGCTCTGATGCGCGCAGCTCGCCGCACACATCGAGAAGCTTGGCAAGCGTATCGACCGTGGTCACGGTCGCGGAATCCGAATGGTGCATCTTTCACCTTTCTCAGCCATTTGGCAGGGACGGTTTTTATAGTAACTGAAACGCACCCACGCAAAAACGGCTCCCGGAGGAGCCGTTACGCGCAGGCGTTCGTAAGCCGAGGCTAGGCAGCCTGAACAGCGGGCTGGTCCTCGTCGATAAAGAAGCGCTTGTACCACACCAGGAACACGAGCGGCGTATAGATCTTGCGCTGGAAATCGCCCTTGCCCGCAAAGTGCAGATCGAGCAGGTGCATGAGCTCGTCGGTATCGAAGAACTCGCTTGCCCACGGCGCGGTGAAGTACTCCTTGACATAGTCGTACCACTTTTGCTCGCGCAGCCAGTAGACAATCGGCACCGGGAAGCCCACCTTGGGACGGGTGGCCCACTCATCGGGCAGCGACTTGTTGGCAGCGTGGCGGAGTACTTGTTTGTTGCCGTTCTCGTTGATGCGGTAGCGGTCGGGAATGTGCTCGGCGAACTCCATGACTTTGCGGTCCAGGAAGGGCACGCGCAGCTCCAGCGAGTGCGCCATGCACATCTTGTCGGCCTTGAGCAGAATGTCGCCCGGGAGCCACATGTTCATGTCCAGGTACTGCTTCTTGACCAGCTCGGGCTGACCTTTCACGCGCGCATAGATGGGAGCGGCAAGCTCGAAGGCGCCGTCACCGGTGTTGTACTCGGGCTTGAGCACGCCGTCGACCTCGCGCTCCGGCCATACCAGAGCCTGTCCCAGGAACGACTTCTCGGGGATCTCGGCACCCTTGACCAGGAAGTTATGTCCCTTGAAGTACGGCATATGCAGCGCCAGGTTACCGAGCGCGCGACGGATGGGCAGCGGCACCATCTTTTTGTACTTGCGCACCGGGACCGTATCCTCGTAGTAGGCGTAGCCGCCAAAGAGTTCGTCGGCGCCTTCGCCCGAAAGCACGACGGTAACGTCCTTGCGGGCCATCTCGGCCAAGAACCACAGCGGCACGGAAGACAGGTTGGACTGCGGCTCGTCCATGTGATACTGGATGTCCTCGAGCGCACCGAAGAACTCGTCGGCGGTGATCATCTTGCGAACGTTCTCGACGCCGAGCTTATCGGAAAGCTCCTTGGCGTAGTTGGTCTCGTTGAAATTCTTGTAGTCAAAGCCCACCGAGAAGGTCTTGTCGGGCATAAGGCAAGCGGCGATGTAGCTGGAGTCGACGCCACCGGAGAGGAACGACGCGACCTTGACGTCGGCGATGCGATGGGCCTCGACGCTCTCGTGCACGACCTCATCCAGCTCGTCGACGTACTCCTCGAACGGCTTCTCGACGGCAGAGTAATCGCAATCCCAGTAGCGCTCGATGTTCATCTTGCCGGTCGGGATATCGACGGTAAAGTAGTGCGCCGGCGGCAGCTTGTAGACACCCTCGAAGAAGGTCTCCTCAGTCGCCGAATACTGCAGCGTCATGTACGGACGCAGAGCCTTTTTGTTGACCGCCTTGTGGAAGTGCGGGTAGTCCAGGAAGCTCTTGATCTCGGAACCAAAGAGCACGCCCGGAGCGCCGTCGCCCGCATCGGCCATGGGATAGTAGTAGAGCGGCTTGATGCCAAAGATGTCGCGGGCGCCAAAAAGCTTGTTCTTCTTTTTGTCCCAGATGACGAAGGCGTACATACCGCGCAGGCGATCGAGGACGGCCTCGCCCCACTCCTCGTAGCCGTGCAGGAGGCTCTCGGTGTCGGCGCCGCAGTGGAACTTGTAGCCCTTGGCCTCGAGCTCGGAGCGAAGCTCCTGGAAGTTGTAGATCTCGCCGTTGAAGACGATAACGACGCTGCCGTCCTCATTGGCCATAGGCTGAGCGCCTGCCTCGGTCAGGTCGAGGATCGACAAGCGGCGGAAGCCCAGGGCAACGCGGCCGTCGATAAACTGACCGCCCATGTCGGGACCGCGATGGACGATGCGGTCCATCATCTTGGTGAGCACCTCGGATTGGTTATCCGTCCCACCGACAAAACCGACAAAACCGCACATATACTATCCCCTCTGCTGTTGCTGGGTATCAAATCGAATCAGTAGCTTTTGAGTATACCCGAGGGCGTAAAGAGGGGCGGAATGTTCAGGCAATCTCAACTGAATCAGCTCCGCTGTGACACGCGCCAGTTACCTTTAATGGATATGAGATGAATGAGGCAATTGTTTTGCTATACTCTCTCCGCACGGGCGATTGGCGCAACGGTTAGCGCAGGTGCTTTACACGCACAAGGCTGGGGGTTCGAATCCCTCATCGCCCACCACTGAATTGTTAGGCCTCCAGCGATGGAGGCCTTTCTTTTTTTCAGGCCCATCGCAGAGGGATTCGAACCCGACAGGGTGCGGAGCTGAGGAAACGCGAAGCGTTTTCCAGCGCAGCACGCGAGAAGCGGAGCGACGAAGCGAGAGCGGGCGGCGTCAGCCGCACGCGACATCCCTCATCGCCCACCACTGATTTGGAAACGGTCCTCGAAAGGGGACCGTTTTTGCTTGGGCCCATTTCATGGGATTCGAACCCACCAGCACGTCTGTCACAAAGGCCGTGGCCAGAAAATGGCAAAAATGAGTACTGCTACCTTGCTTACAACATATCAGAAGATAATATTTGCTTAAGTTACGCAACATATGTCCATTATAAGGACTAACAATTGGATCAAAATCGTACATTCATCGCCATTTCGGCTAGCTATCTGGCCTTATTAGTCCAAAATTGCTGCTACCAAATCGGTAACAGTACTCATATTTGATGTTTTTTGACCAGCAGGTCTCCCTGTCTTAGCAAATCTAAGGCAAAACGGGCTCCAGACCGCTGAATCATGCCACATAGGGCACGTCCGCAGTCCGGAACCCGGTCCAAATTGAGTTATTGCGCCGCGTTAGGCCAAGACACCCGACAGGATCTCGATCAGACTGTCCACGTCGACTTCCTCGCAGACGAGCGGCGGCAAGAAACGCAGCGTATGCGCACCTGTAGCATTGATCACGGCACCAGCCCCCAATGCACGGGCCACAACGTCGTGTGCATCACCCGCAGTATCGTCAAGATCGCAGCCGAGCATCAGGCCACGGCCACGCACCTCTACCACATGCGGAAGCTTAGCCAGCGCCTGCTCCATATAGGCACCCACCTTGGCAGCATGCTCGGCATAATCGCCGCGCACAAGCGCGGAGAGCGTCGCGGCACACGCCGCGACGGCCAAGCAGCTACCGCCAAAGGTCGAGCCGTGGTCGCCCGGCTTAAACACGTCGGCAATCTCCTTCTTTGCTACGACGGCACCCATGGGCACGCCATCAGCAATGCCCTTGGCAAGGCTCATGATGTCGGGTTCCACGCCATAGGTTTGGAATGCAAACGGCTTGCCGGAGCGGAAGATGCCGCACTGGACCTCGTCGGCGATAAGCACGGCGCCCACTTCGTGTGCTAGGTCGCGCGCTGCCGCCATAAACTCCTCGGTCATGGGGTGCACGCCACTCTCACCCTGGATCGGTTCGAGCATCACGGCACAAATTTCGCTCCCCAGCTGCTTAAAGATCGCACGCAGTTCATCGATATCGTTGGGCGTGCAGGCCACAAAGCCACCCGGCAGCGGGCGGAAACTATCCTGCAGCCAATCCTGCATGGTGGCGGCAATGGTCTCGAGCGTACGGCCGTGGAAGCCGCCGCGCATGCACACGATGGTGTTGCCGCCGTTACCGGCACGCTTGGCGTACAAGCGCGCGAGCTTCATCGAGCCCTCGTTGGCCTCGGCGCCGGAATTGGCAAAGAACGTCTCCCACACCTGCTCGCCCGCAGCCGGGGCACCAAGAGCAGCTGCCGTGGTCTCATCGCCGGCGGCAATGGCATCGGCAAGCACGCGCGCACCATCTACGTCGTCGTTAGCAAGCTTGGACAGCAGCGCCGCGACCTGTCCACGCTGCTCGATGTAGAAGTAATTGGAGACATGCATGAGCTTTTTGGTCTGTGCCTCGAGCGCCGAGAGCACAGCCAGGTTGCCATGACCTAGGCTGCACACGCCGATGCCGGCAAGAAAGTCGAGGTACTCACGGCCATCGTCGCCGGTGAGCTTCATGCCGTGACCCTCGACAAACTCGACCGGAGAGCGGCCAAAGGTATGCATAACGTAATGGGATTCAAGCGATTGCTGAGCTGCAAGTGACATGGGATGCCTTTCGTTGAGCGCCGGACGGCGCGGGGCTATGGATGCAGGAATGGGGCGGCTGCGGGTCAGCTAGACCGTCTGAAGCTTCTCGACCTCGTCGAGGTTCTCGGTCAGACGCGCAGCAAACGTCGAAAGCGGATGCGGATGCGTATCGAACTCGTAAGCCGTCTCGGTGGAATGGATCACGGTACCGACGCCGGCATCGGTCAGCAGCTCCAGCAGCAGCGAATGCGGCGTGGTGCCGTTGATGATGTGCGCCCGATGCACGCCCTGTTCCATCGCGTACACGCACGAGCGCATCTTGGGAACCATGCC
>USDH01000027.1 GCA_900553415.1 uncultured Collinsella sp.
CATCTTCGGTGAGCGCAACGGCATCTACATCCTCGACCTCAAGCAGACCATCCTCGACGCCGACCAGGCCTACACTTTCGTCAAGAACGTCGCCAAGGGTGGCAATGTGCTGTTCGTCGGCACCAAGAAGCAGGCTCAGGAGGCCGTCAAGAACGCTGCTGAGCGCGCCAACATGCCCTACATCAACCAGCGTTGGCTCGGCGGCATGCTGACCAACTTCGTCACCATCCGCTCCCGCATCAACCGCATGGAGGAGCTCGAGGCCATGGTCGAGGACGGTCGCATGGCAGTGCTCCCCAAGAAGGAGCAGGCTGTTCTCGGCAAGGAGCTCACCAAGCTCCAGACCAACCTCGGTGGCGCCCGCGACATGAAGGGTCTGCCCCAGGCTCTCTTCGTCATTGACACCAAGCGCGAGGAGAACGCCATCAAGGAGGCCCAGCGCCTGAACATCCCCGTCGTCGCCCTGATCGACACCAACTCCGATCCCGACGAGGTCGAGTACGGCATCCCCTGCAACGATGACGCTATCTCCGCTGTCACCCTTATGTGCGAGCTCATGGCTGACGCTTGCCTCGCTGGCTCCGGCAAGGAGCAGGTCTCCGAGGCCGAGATGGCCGCTGAGCCCAAGGCCGAGTAAATCAGTCTTAGTTAATTCTTTTTCATCTCTTTGAAAGGAACCACAATGGCCCAGATTACCGCCGCTATGGTCAAGCAGCTCCGCGAGATGACCGACTCCCCGATGATGGAGTGCAAGAAGGCTCTCGTCGAGGCTGACGGCGACATGGACGCCGCTGTCGACGTTCTGCGTAAGAACGGCCTTGCCAAGGCTGCCAAGAAGGCTGGCCGTGAGACCAACGAGGGCGCTGTCGCCGCGTTCGTCTCCGAGGATGGCAAGACCGGCGCTCTGCTCGAGCTCTCCTGCGAGACCGACTTCGTTGGCTCCAACGCCAAGTTCACCGGCTTTGCTTCCAAGGTCGCCGAGGTTGTCGCTACCACCGAGCCTGCTGACGTCGACGCTCTGCTCGAGAAGCCGATGGGCGAGGAGACCGTTTCCTCCGAGCTCACCGAGATGATTCACATCATGGGCGAGAACATGAAGATCTCCCGCTTCGCTGCCCGCAAGGCCGAGAACGGCGCGCTCGCTTCTTACATCCACATGGGTGGTAAGATCGGCGTCCTCGTCGAGTTTGCTTTCGAGAAGGCCGAGACCGCTCAGGCTGAGTCCTTCAAGACCTTCGCTCACGACGTTGCCCTTCAGGTTGCCGCCGTCGCCCCGATCTGCGCTACCCGCGATCAGGTTCCGGCCGAGACCGTCGAGCACGAGAAGCAGATTTACATGGCCCAGGCCGCCGAGTCCGGCAAGCCCGAGGCTATCCAGGAGAAGATGGCTGTTGGCCGTCTGGAGAAGTTCTACAAGCAGTCCGTGCTCACCGAGCAGGAGTTCATCAAGGACAGCTCCCTCACCATCAAGAAGTACGCTGAGCAGGTCTCCAAGGAGCTCGGCGACACCATTACCGTCGTTGCCTTTGACCGTCTGGTCCGTGGCGAGTAAATAAGCTCTTGTAGCTGGTAATGAGCAGGCTGTGGGTTTTACTCACAGCCTGCTTTTTCATGGCTCTTATCAGAGCCTTTGATATCATATTGAGAGTCTAATTAAAGGAGGATCGCTTTGTCCGACATCCGATATAAACGCGTGCTTCTTAAGCTTTCCGGCGAAGCACTGATGGGCGACGGCCAATATGGCATCGACCCCAAGGTTACCGATCATCTTGCCAAGCAGGTCAAGGAGCTGCTCGCCGTTGGCCATGAGGTCGGCGTCGTTGTCGGCGGCGGCAATATTTTCCGCGGCATGGCCGGCGCCGCCGGTGGCATGGAGCGTGCTCAGGCCGACTACATGGGCATGCTGGCAACCGTTATGAACGCGCTCGCCCTGCAGGATGCTTTCGAGCATAACGACGTTCCCTGCCGTGTGATGAGCGCTATCCAGATGAACGAGATCTGCGAGCCCTATATTCGCCGTCGCGCCATCAACCACCTTTCCAAGGGCAACGTCGTTATTTTTGCCGCCGGTTCGGGCAATCCGTACTTTACGACCGACACCGCCGCGGCTCTTCGTGCGTGCGAGATCGGCGCCGAGATTCTGATTAAAGCCACCAAGGTTGACGGCATCTACGACAAGGATCCCGTCAAGTGCGCCGATGCCGTCCGTTTTGACAAGATTACCTATCACGAGGTTCTCGTTCGCGGTCTGCAGGTTATGGATTCCACGGCTACGGCACTGTGCCAGGATAACCGTATGCCGATTTTGGTCCTCAACATCGATGGCGAGGACACCGTCAAGCGCGCGCTTTCGGGTGAGCCCGTCGGCACGCTCGTCTATCAGGAGGATTAAGCATGGCAGAGAACATCACCGCCCATATGGACAAGTCGCTCGAGTCCCTCAAGCATAACTTCTCCAAGGTCCGTACCGGCCGCGCCAACGCAAACATTCTGTCCGACATCACCGTCGATTATTACGGTGTTCCCACGCCGGTCACGCAGGTTGCCGCCGTCAAGACCCCCGAGGCCCACATGCTGCTCATCGAGCCGTGGGACAAGGCGCTTATCAACGCCATCGTAAAGGCCATCGGCGCTTCCGATCTGGGTATTACCCCCAACTCCGATGGCACCGTCGTTCGTCTGCCGTTCCCGGCTCCCACCGAGGAGCGCCGTCGCGAGCTCGTCAAGGAGTGCCGCGAGTACGCCGAGCAGGCCAAGGTGTCTATCCGTAACATCCGTCGCGACTTCAACAACAAGCTCGAGCGCGATGAGGAGCTCACCGAGGACGATGTCCGTCGCGAGCAGGCCAAGGTCCAGAAGCACACCGATGAGTATGTCGCCAAGGTCGAGGAGCTTCTGAAGGAAAAAGAAGCCGAGGTCATGGAGATCTAAGGTGCAATACGACGAGCATAAACTGGTCGAGTACTTTGCCGACGCCCCTGCGGGCGTCGGTTTTTCCGACCTTGACCTCAATAACATTCCGCACCATATCTCGTGCATCATGGACGGCAACGGTCGTTGGGCCACGTCGCGCGGTCTTGCACGCACCGAGGGCCACAAGGCGGGTATCGTCTCGCTGCGCGAGATCATTACCGCCTGCGTGCGCCTGGGCGTCGACGTGCTTTCGGCCTATGCATTTTCGACCGAAAACTGGAATCGACCGCAGCACGAAGTCAACGTTCTGATGCACCTGTTTGCCAAGACGTTCATCGACGAGCTGCCGCTTCTGAAGCGCGAAAACGTGCGTGTTGTCTTTTTGGGTGATATTTCAGCGCTGCCCAAGAAGACTCGCGACGTTTTTGAGCGCGGTCTTGCCGAGTGCGCCGATCACACCGGTATGACGCTGGCGCTTGCCGTCAACTACGGCGCGCGTGCCGAGATTACCCGCGCTGTCCGTCAGATCGCATTCGACGCTGCCGCCGGTAAGATCGATCCTGCCGCGATTGATGACGACATGGTGGCTTCCCACCTCTATACCGCCGGTCTTCCCGATCCCGAGCTTGTGATTCGCACCTCTGGTGAGCTGCGTCTTTCGAACTATCTGCTGTGGCAGGTGGCTTATTCCGAGTTCTACGTCACCAATACCTATTGGCCAGACTTTGATCGTTGGGGCCTTGTCGACGCCATTTTGGCCTATCAGGGCCGTGACCGTAGGTTTGGTGGACTGAGCAAGACCGAGGAGGCTTAATCGTGTCCGATCGTCCCAAGGCATCTGCTCCCAAGACGCCAGTTTCCGCGGCGCCTGCGCGCAAAGCTGCCGCTGCGGGAGCGCCTGCAGCAAAGAACGGCACCGGTTCGTGGCTGGCTGGCTTTATCACCCGCGCCGCCGCCGGTATCGTCTACGCCGTTGTCTTTATCCTGTGCCTGGTTTTGGGTATCGTGCCCACGGCCATCTTTGTTTCTGTCATGAGCGGTCTGTGCTGCTATGAGTTTTTCCGTATGACGAGGCTCGATGGCAAGATGGCTAACGAGCGCATGGGTATCGCTGCCGCCGTACTCTTTCCGCTTTCGGCGTTGGGCGATTCGATGTTGCTGAATGCCCTGCTTTTTGCCCTGATGCTCGCTGTGGGCATTTGGTATGTCTGGTCGCCGCGTACCCGCATCTCTGATGTGGCCGTGACGCTCATGGGTCCCATCTACACTGGCTTTATGCTGTCGGCTATCGTGTTGCTGCGCGATGCCGTGTCCGGTTTTGCCGGCGCCCTGCTTTCGGTGGGCGTTTGCGCGTCCCTTTGGGTCTCCGATTCGTTTGCCTACATCGTGGGCAGTCGTATCGGCAAGCACAAGATGGTTCCCAAGATCTCACCCAAAAAGAGCTGGGAGGGGTTTGCCGGCGGCATCTTGGGCTCGGTTTTGATTTGGCTCATCCTGTGGGCGACGCACTTCTACAAGCTCAGCCTGCCCTATGCGCTGCTGTGCGGCGTGGTCGTGTCCATTTTGGGCGTTATCGGCGACCTTATCGAGTCGCGCATCAAGCGCGGTGTGGGCGTTAAGGATTCCGGTAACCTTATCCCGGGCCACGGCGGCATGCTCGATCGTAGCGATTCGCTTATCTTCGGCTGCATTACCGCGCAGCTGCTTTTGATGATCGGAGGCGTGCTGTAATGTCATTCCAGACGACGTATGGCCCCGATGGACGCCTCCGTGTTGCCATCCTGGGTTGTACGGGCTCTATCGGCACCCAGGCACTCGATGTGTGCCGTCAGCATGCCGATCGACTACAGGTGACGGCGCTGTCCGTTAATTCCAGCACCTCGGAGCTCGTTGCCGCTGCCCGCGAGTTCTCGGTTCCGGCGGTTGCCGTTGCCGATGTCGCTCATGGCGATGACGCCGTGCTGCAGGAGTTGCCCGAGGGCACACAGCTCGGCGTTGGCGCGCAGGCGGTTTGCGAGCTCGCGCGTCGCGACGATGTCGACTGCGTGCTCGTCGCTATTGTGGGTGCCGCCGGTCTCGAGGCGAGCCATGCGGCCTTGACCTCGAATAAGCGCCTTGCCCTTGCCAACAAGGAGTCCCTCGTCGTCGGTGGCGACTTGCTTATGCCGTTGGCGCAACCGGGCCAGCTTATTCCGGTCGACTCTGAGCATTCCGCCATCTACCAGTGCTATCTGGGGGAGAACCCGCGCGAGGCTCATTGTATTTGGCTCACCTGCTCGGGCGGTCCGTTCTTTGGCCGTACGCGCGACGAGCTCGATCGCGTGACGCGTGCCGATGCCCTCGCGCATCCCACGTGGGCCATGGGTGCCAAGATCACCATTGACTCCGCCACCCTCATGAACAAGGGCCTGGAGCGCATTGAGGCCATGCATCTGTTTAACTGCGACCTCGATTTCATTAACGTGGTCGTGCAGCGTCAGTCTAAGATTCACTCTATGGTCGAGTTCGCCGACGGCTCCGTGATGGCGCATCTCGGTGCATCCGACATGCGTATTCCCATCCAGTTCGCGTTCTCGTATCCCGAGCGTTGGGATACCCCGGCGCCTCGTATCGATTTCCGCGAGCTGGGGCAGCTCACGTTTGATGCTGCCGACATGGATACCTTCCGCTGTCTGGCACTGGCCGAGCGTGCCGGCAAGACGGGTGGCACCATGCCGTGCGTGCTCAATGCCGCCAACGAGGTCGCCGTCGATGCCTTCCTGCACGATGGCTGCAGCTTTACCGATATCGATCGCATTGTGGAATCCTGCATGGATGCCCACGATATGCAGGCGGTCGATTCGTTTGAGCAGCTTCGCGACATCGATGCGTGGGCGCGTGAAAAGGCTGCGCAGGTGCTCGCCGCAACCCGTTCCTAACCCATAAGGATTGCTTTTTCGTTTTATGGATACTGTTCTGAGCGTTCTCTCATCGGTCTTTTGGGGCCTGCTGATGCTTTCCGTCCTCGTGTTTTTGCACGAGGGCGGCCACTTTTTGGCGGCGCGTGCCTGCGGCGTCCGTGTGACCGAGTTCTTTTTGGGCCTGCCGTGTCGCTTTGACATCCATTACACGTCGCGTCGCATTGGAACCAAGTTTGGCGTGACCCCGCTGCTGCTGGGTGGCTACGCTGCCATCTGCGGTATGGATCCGACCGAGGTCTCATGCGCCGATCGCGTGCTCGCGGCTATCTATCGTCATGGTCGCATGACCGTGGCCGACCTTGCTGTCGAGCTCGAGCTTTCCGAGGAGGATGTGCTCGAGGCATGCGCCTTGCTCTTGGGTTGGGGCTCCATCGCGCCCTGGTATGAGGAAGGGGAGAAGCCCTCACCGAGCTACTATCCCACCAAGTATCAGACACTGCCTCGAGACGCTACGGGTTACACCACCTTTGACGGCCGCCGGTTCGATCGAGAGCATGCGACTGCCGAGGGCGATGTGTGGGAGCTGCCGTGCGGTGAGGCTGATTTCTTGGCGCAAGAGCGCTCGCACACCTATCTTGGCCAGGGCTTTCTCAAGCGTGCCTTTATGCTGCTCGCGGGCATTATTGTCAATATCCTGACGGGCTTTTTGCTCCTTATGAGCATCTATTCCATTGCGGGTGTCACCGTGCCGATCGATACCAACGTGATCGGTCAGGTTGACGATGGGTCTATTGCCGCCAGGGCGGGTATCGAGTCCGGTGATGCGATCCTTTCGGTTGACGGTGTCTCATGTTCTACTTGGATGGATGTCTACGATGCCATCGGCAAGGCCGCCGGTAAGGACGATATCGCTATTGAGTATGAGCGCGATGGCAAGCAGTGCTCGACCTCGGTCGCACTCAAAGAGGGCGAACGTCTGGGCGTTTATGCCTCTACGCAGGTGGTCCGTTTGGACCCCATCACCTCGGCGCGTCTGTCATTCTCCTATGTTGTGCAGACCGCGGATGGCGTTATTCGCCTACTTCAGCCGCAGCATACGATGGAGATTCTCGATCAGTCTTCTTCGATCGTGGGTATTAGCGTTATGTCCTCACAGGCCGCTGCTGCCGGCCCTGCCACGTTCCTTTCCTTTGCCGCCCTCATTTCGTTCTCGCTTGGCTTTATGAACCTGCTGCCCATCCCACCACTCGATGGCGGCAAGCTGCTTATTGAGATCATTCAAAAGATTGCGGGCCGCGAGCTGCCGCTCAAAGTGCAGACAATCGTCAGCTATGTCGGCATCGCGCTCTTTGCACTGCTGTTTGTCTATATGCTTCGTTCCGACATCCTTCGATTTATTCTGTAGGGGAGTGTTTGGATTGTCTCTATCCCATTCTTTGCCGCGCGAGTTGACGCGCCCCGTGCATGTGGGCGGCGTGCAGATCGGTGGTGGCGCTCCGGTCGTGGTTCAGTCTATGACCTGCACCGATACTGCTGATGCCCAGGCAACGCTTGCGCAAGTGTGCGCGTTGGCGCAGGCTGGCTGCGATATCGTGCGTGTGAGCGTGCCCACCGAGGCCGCGCTCGAGGGCTTTCGTACCATCTGTGCTGAGTCTCCGGTGCCGATTGTTGCCGATATTCACTTTAACCATAAGCTCGCCATCGGCGCCGTCGAGGCTGGTGCCGCCAAGCTGCGCATCAATCCCGGCAATATCGGTGATTGGGCTAAGGTCGATGCCGTCATCGACGCCGCCGGTGCTGCGGGCTGTGCGATTCGCATCGGTGTCAACGCCGGTTCACTCGAGCAGGATATCGCCGAGCGCGATGACCTCACGCAGCCCGAAAAGCTCGTGATGTCGAGCGAGCGTTTCGTCAAGCACTTTGAGGACCGCGGATTTACGAACATTGTGCTTTCGGCTAAGGCCCATAGCGTGCAAACGACGCTCGATACCTATCGAGCCCTGTCGCGTGAGATTCCCCACGTTCCGCTTCACCTGGGCGTAACCGAGGCGGGTACCAAACTCCAGGGCACCATCAAGAGCTCTGTAGGCTTGGGTATCTTGCTTTCCGAAGGCATCGGTGACACCATGCGTGTGTCGCTCACGGCCGATCCGGTCGAGGAGCCGCCGGTCGCCTGGGGAATTCTACAGTCGCTGGGCCTGCGTCGCCGTGGTCCCGAGATTGTCTCGTGCCCCACGTGCGCCCGCTGCCAGGTTAACCTCATTCCCATCGCCGAGGAGGTCACCGAGCGGCTTAAGAACTACTCCGCGCCGCTTTCGATCGCCGTGATGGGGTGTGCCGTTAATGGCCCCGGCGAGGCTTCCGACGCCGACCTAGGCGTGGCCTGTGGACGAGGTCAGGGCCTGCTCTTTTCGCATGGCCAGATCATTGGTAAAGTAGCTGAGGATCAAATTGTCGACGCGCTTATGGCCGAGGTCGACAAACTTATTGAGGAGAAATAAATGACCCGAGCAATGTATATGTCTAAGCTCTATGCGCCGACGCTTAAAGAGGATCCGGCGGACGCCGAGCTCGCCAGCCACCGCCTGCTGCTCCGTGCCGGCATGATCCGCAAAGAGGCCGCCGGTCTGTATTCCTACCTGCCGCTTGCTTGGCGCTCGATCCGCAAGATCGAGAATATCGTGCGAGACGAGATGGACGCTGCCGGCGCCCAGGAGCTTATGATGCCTATCATGGTCGACGCCGAGTTGTGGCGTGAGTCCGGCCGCATCGACGCCTATGGCAAGGAGCTTGTGCGCTTTGACGACCGTCACGGTCGCGAGTTCGTCCTTGGCCCCACGCACGAGGAGACCGTCACGGCCCTGGTGCGCAACGAGCTGCGCTCCTACAAACAGCTGCCCGTCAACCTTTACCACATTCAGGACAAGTTCCGCGACGAGTTCCGTCCCCGCTTTGGCCTGATGCGCGGCCGCGAGTTCATCATGAAGGACGCCTACAGCTTCTCTGCTACGCAGGAGAGCCTGCAGGAGGAGTACGACAAGATGAAGCAGGCCTACGCCAACATCTGCGAGCGCTGCTACATCAAGGCTCTGCCCGTTGTCGCCGACTCCGGCGAGATCGGCGGCGACACCTCCGTCGAGTACATGGCTCTGGCCGAGGCCGGCGAGGCCTCGCTGGTCTACTGCGATGATTGCGGCTTTGCTGCCGACGACGAGGCGGCAAGCACCAAGGTCGTCGTGACTGAGGGCCCCGGTGACGGTACGCTTACCAAGGTTGAGACTCCGGGCATGGGCACCATTGAGGCCGTCGCCAAGTTCTTCGGTTTCCCCGAGAACGGTACGCGAAAGTCGCTGGCGCTCATCGACGCCGAGGGCAAGCCGGTCGTGGCCATTGTTCCGGGCGACCACGAGCTCAATGACTGCAAGGCCGAGCATGTCTTTGGCAAGGGCTATCGCATGATGACCGACGAGGAGCTTCAGGCGAACGGCCTGCACAAGGGCTTTATCGGACCGGTCAACCTGCCCGAGGGCATCCGTCTGGTGTGCGACGAGAGCCTGCGCGAGTCCAAGCAGTGGGCCTGCGGTGCCAACGAGGTCGATTATCACTTTACCGGTGCCTGCCCCGAGCGCGATTTTACCGTCGACGAGTGGGCCGACCTTGTCACCGTCGTTGCCGGCGATCCCTGCCCGCACTGCGGCAAGCCGCTCTCTGCTGCCCGTGGCATCGAGGTCTCCCAGGTCTTCCAGCTGGGCACCAAGTATTCCGAGGCCATGGGTGCCACCTTTATGGACGAGGATGGCAAGGAAAAGCCGCTTATCATGGGTTGCTACGGCGTGGGCGTGTCCCGCTCGCTTGCTGCCGTCGTGGAGCAGCACAACGACGAGCACGGTATTGTCTGGCCGGTCTCCGTCGCCCCTTACGAGGTCGCGGTGATTCCGCTCGACCCCAAGAAGGAGGAGTGCGCTACCGTCTGCGAGCAGATTGTTGATGGCCTGTGCGCCGAGGGTATCGAGGTCGTCGTCGACGACCGCGATGAGCGTCCCGGATTTAAGTTTGCCGACAACGATCTTATGGGCTTCCCGTATCAGGTGGTTCTGGGCAAGCGCGGCCTTAAGAACGGCACCGTTGAGCTCAAGGACCGTGCCACGGGCGAGCGCGAGGATGTGGCGATTGACGAGGTCGTCGCCAAGGTTGCCGAGCTGGTGAAGGCTGCCCGCCGTTAATCGACGATTTCGCTTGTAGTTCGATATACGGGACGGCCCCGCATTTCTCCAGATCGGGGGGATGCGGGGCCGTCCTTTTATCTTGCCTGCGTGTTCAATCGCTAAAAGGGAAACCCCGCAGCCCATGTGAGCTGCGGGGTTTCCTTTGTGCCTCCGATGCGAAATAAATCGCTCAGATATTACTGATAATCGACGACGTCGATCCAGTTCTTCAGGAACTCATCGTTCACGTTGCGCTTGCGAGCGAGCTCGGAAGCGGCGACGATGCTCGTCCACTGACGCACGACCTGCATGGGCATGTCGGCGCGGTCGCAGTAGAGCTCCAAGTAGGCCTCAGCCTGGTCCTTGCTGTTGAGGGCGAAGAGCAGGTAGGTGGTGGCAACGTCGGCAGCAGGGGAGCCCTGGGTGGCGTGTGCCCAGTCGCAGACATACAGCTGGCCGTCGTCGCCGACGATGACGTTAGAGGGGTTGAAGTCGCCGTGGCAGACCTTGAACTCCTTGGTCATGCCGTCCAGACGCTCCTGAAGGTTGTAGCGCGTGGTGGCATTGAGCTGATCAAGGCTGTCGATCATGCGGGCGAACTTGTCGCGCTGACGGTTGAGCAGCGGGGAGGTGTAGCCGTGGATCTCGATCTGGAGGTCGACGAACATCTCGAGGTACTCACCAAAGCGCTGGGGCTCGGCAGTCATCTTCTCGGCAAGGGTGGTGCCCGGAACCTTCTCGGTCACGAGCGCCCAGCCGTTGGCGTTCTCGAGCTGGGAAACCTCGAGCGCCTTGGGGCTGCGGATGCCGCACTCATTGATGCGGGCAAGATTCAAAGCCTCGTTGAACACGTCGGAGACAGGCTTGGTCTCGTTAAAGACCTTGACGATCTTGTCGCCCAGGTCGTAAACGACCTTGTTGCCACGGCGGACGAGCTCGGTCTTGGAATCGGGTAGCAGCATGGTTGCATCCTTTCAACGATGCGATAGAAGCGACGGCGGGGGTGTGTGAAACACCCGTGCACCCCTGCCGTTAAAAACCGTGCTAAAACTAGCAGACGGCGTAGTCCTGAGGCTCGCGGCCGTAGTAGGCGTCCAGGTAGAGCTCCTTGATCTCGCTCATGAGCGGGTAGCGCGGGTTTGCGCCGGTGCACTGGTCGTTGAATGCCTGCTCGGTCATCTCGTCGAGGGTGTCGAGGAAGTACTGCTCGTCAACACCGTAGTCGGCGATGGTCTTCTTGACGCCGATGAAGTCCTTGAGCTCCTCGAGCTTTGTGATGAAGTTCTCGAAGACCTCCTTGTCGTCCTTGCCCTCGATGCCGCAGTACTTGGCCATCTCGGCGTAGTTGTGCAGCGCGTTGGGGTAAGGATACTGGGAGAAGGTACCCATCTTGACGGGAGCCTCGGCGGCGTTGTAGCGCATGACGCGAGTCAGGATGACGGCGTTGGCGAGGCCGTGGGGCAGGTGATGGAAGGCGCCGAGTTTGTGGGCCATGGAGTGGTTGAGGCCCAGGAAGGCGTTGGCGAAGGCCATACCGGCCATGCAAGAGGCGTTGTGCATCTCCTCGCGGGCATGCGGGTCCTTGGCGCCGTTCGTGAAGCTGGAGGGCAGGTTCTCGAAGACGAGCTTAGCAGCGCGCTCGGAGAGGCCCTTGGTGTAGTCGGAAGCCATGATGGAGACGTAGGACTCGATGGCGTGGGTCATGACGTCGATGCCGGAGGCAGCGGTCAGGCCGCGCGGGGCGGTCATGCAGTTGTCGGCGTCGACGATAGCCATGTTGGGGAGCAGCGCGTAGTCGGCGAGCGGCCACTTGATGCCGGTCTCCTTGTCGGTGATGATGGCGAACGGCGTGCACTCGGAACCGGTGCCCGAAGAGGTTGGGACGGCGACGAAGTAGGCCTTCTTGCCCATCTCGGGGAAGGTGAAGATACGCTTGCGGATGTCCATGAAGTCCATGGCCATGTCCTCAAACTTGCACTCGGGGTGCTCGTACATCATCCACATGATCTTGCCGGCGTCCATAGCGGAGCCACCGCCGACGGCGATGATGACGTCCGGCTCAAAGAGAGCCATCTGCTTGGCGCCGCGACGTGCGCACTGCAGCGACGGATCGGGCTCGACGTCGTAGAAGCAGTCGTGGGCGATGCCCATCTCGTCGAGCTTGGCCTCGATGGCGCGGGTGTTGCCATTCTTGAAGAGGAACTGGTCGGTGACGATGAAGGCGCGCTTCTTGCCCATGACGTTGCCAAGCTCGTCGAGGGCGACGGGCGTGGAACCCTTCTTGAAGTAGACCTTCTCGGGAGCGCGGAACCACAGCATGTTCTCACGGCGCTCGGCCACAGTCTTAACGTTGATCAAGTGCTTCACCCCAACGTTCTCGGAGACGGAGTTGCCGCCCCAGGAGCCGCAGCCCAGGGTCAGAGACGGCTTCATGCCAAAGTTGTACAGGTCACCGATGCCGCCGTGCGAGGACGGGGTGTTGATGACGATACGGCAGGCCTTCATGACGTGCTCGAACAGGCTGATCTTCTCGGCCTGGGCGGGGTGCACGTACAGAGAGGCGGTGTGGCCCGGGCCACCGGCGAGCACCAGGTGCTCGGCCTTGTCGACGGCCTCCTGGAAGTCCTTGGCGTGGTACATGGCCAGGACCGGGGAGAGCTTCTCGTGGGAGAACTCCTCCTTGGCGGGGTCGGTGGAGGTGACCTCGGCGATCAGGATCTTGGTCTTGGTGGGAACCTCGATGCCGGCGAGCTCGGCGATCTTGGCGGCAGCCATGCCGGGGATGCGGTGATCGAGGGCGCCGTTCTTGAACATGGCGGCACGCAGGGCCTCCATCTCGGCACCCTGCTTGACGAAGTAGCAGCCGCGCTTCTGGAACTCGGCTTTGACCTGGTCATAGATGGTGTCGATGACGGTCACGGACTGCTCGGAAGCGCAGACAGTACCGTTATCAAAGGTCTTGGAAGCCAGGATCTCAATGGCACGTCCCACTCTTTTAAGGTCATCTGCATCTGAAACCTCTTTAAATGCCTTCGCTGCTACCTCAAAAGCATAGATCATCAGCGCATCTCCTGCCAGAACGCCCATATCTTCGCCGTATTCAGCCCAGGTACTTGCCTGTCCCCTGCGCATCATATCATCATCCATACATGGAAGATCATCATGTACCAGGGAAGAAGTATGGATCATCTCAATGGCTGCCATAAATGGTACAACTACAGGCTGTACTTCTCCTGTAAATAATCTGCAGATCTCCTGCATAAACAGAGGACGCAGACGCTTGCCACCAGCTTTTACACTGTAGTTCATAGCCTCAAAAATGGTTTTCTGATGGCCCTTTTCTTCCGGCAGATAGCTTTCGATCTGCTCATTGATCTGTTTTGTTCTCTCTTCCAGTTCTTTTCTGAATTCTGTATTATCACTCATTGTCTTCACCCTCACTCAATATTTGGATCTGTTTTTCTACTTTATCGATCTGGCTGCTTAAAGACTTTACAAGTTTCATTCCTGCTTCAT
>USDH01000028.1 GCA_900553415.1 uncultured Collinsella sp.
GCTTGCCGCTGGGGTTCCAGCTGATCACGGTGCCCTCGGTAACCGAGTCGTTCTCCTGGTAGCTCACGTCGACGCCAAAGCCTGCCATATCGAGGGCGTTGCGCGCCTGGGCCTCGGTCATGTCGGTTAGGTCGGGGACGGACGTGGTATCCGGGCCGCTCGAGACCGTGTACGAGATGGTCGTGCCCTTCGCGACTTCCTTACCGGCTTCGGTGCCCTGCTCAAAGACCTGGCCCTCATCGGCCTCGTTGGCCTCCTCGGAGGCGTTGCCCTTCAGGCCAACGCTTGCCAGCGCGGCTTCTGCCTGGTCCTTGGTCAGGCCGACAAGCCGGGGAACCTCAACCTTCTCGGAGGGCTTGGGGCCCTTGGAGATTACCAGGTTCACCTTAGTGCCCTTGGCCTTCTTGGTGTGGCCGTTGGGCGTCTGCTCGGCGACTTTGCCCTCGTCGACATCGTCGTTGTAGCTTTGGTCGATGGTGCCGACCTCGAGGCCGGCTTCCTTGATCAGCTCGACGGCAGTCTGCTGGTCCTTGCCCAGCACGTCGGGCACGGGGACCTGCTCGCCGCCAAAGAGCCCAGTAGCAAAGGCCACAACGATGCCGATGACGGCAACAGCTGCCACCACAGCGGCGATGATCTTGTTCTTGTTGGATTTGGGCTTTTCGACCTCGTAGGAGCCGGTGGAGCCCGAAACCGAGCTACGGGCGGTATTCTGGCCGCTCACGCCCGAGACGGGACGCACCATGGCGCGCGTCTGATCGGAAAGCTCGCGAGTCTTGGTGGCGCCCAGCTCACCGGGGGCACCGATGATACGCGTGGGCTCCGAGATGTTGACGGCACGGCCCGACAGGTAGCTGTTGAGCACCTGACGAAGCTCGTCGGCGGTCTGGAAGCGGTTTGCCGGGTCCTTCTCCATGCACTTGAGGATGATGCGCTCAAGGTCGGCGTCGACACCGGAGTTGATCTGGCTCGGCGGGATAGGCAGCTCGTTGACCTGCTTGAGTGCGACCGAGATGGCGTCATCACCGTCAAAGGGCACGCGGCCGGTGGCGCACTCGTACATCACGACGCCCAGCGAGTAGATATCCGAGGTGGGGCCGAGATCCTGACCGCGGGTCTGCTCGGGGCTGACGTAGTGGGCGGTTCCCAGCACGTTGTTGTCTTGCGTGAGGTGGCTGTTCTTGGCGCGCGCGATGCCAAAGTCCATGACCTTGATGTTGCCGTCGGGCAGCACCATGATGTTCTGCGGCTTAATGTCGCGGTGGATGATCTCGTGCTTGTGGGCGACCGAGAGTGCAGAGCTGATCTGCGATCCGATCTGGGCGACCTTCTTGGGGTCGAGGGCGCCGTGGCTCTTGATGCCGCTCTTAAGGTCGGTACCGCGCAGGTACTCCATGACGATGTAATAGGTGTCGCCGTCCTTGCCCCAATCGTAGACGCCCACGATATAGGGGGAGGAGAGACCGGCTGCTGCCTGGGCCTCCTGCTTAAAGCGTGCGGCGAAGGTTGCGTCGCCAGCATACTGCGGCAGCATGATCTTGACGGCCACCGTGCGGTCGAGGACCTGGTCCTGTGCACGGTAGACGGTCGCCATGCCGCCTGTCCCCACCTTATCCTTGAGGAGGTATCTTCCCCCGAGGACCCTCTGTTCCATTCCTGCTCCTAACATAACTATTCGCTCAACGATGTGTGTAGTACCTACGATGTGGCCGCTGGGGCCGTGTGGCGCGTTGCCGCTAACTCTTCGGCCGCGGCGCGCCTCGGGTGTCCGATTCGATCATGGGCATCACGCTCCCTGTGCGGCGAGCGCCGCGGTCAGGACGATGCCGGCAATCTTGGCCGCCTTGACGTCGTGTTTGTCGTAATCCTCCAAGGCCACCGAGATAGCGACCGTGGGTGAATCGTAAGGTGCAAAGCCAACGAACATCGAGTTGACGTTGGTGCCGCCGGTCTCGGGCGAGCCGGTCTTGCCGGCGACCTTGACGCCGGGGACCTGGGCATCGGTGCCGGTGCCGGACTGGACGACGGCAAGCATGGCCTGCTTGACCTGGTCGGCCGTGGCGGAGCTGACGGCCTGACCCAGCGAGCGGGACTGCGTGGTCTTGACCACAGTTCCGTCCGGGGCGAGTACCTGGGCTACAAAGTACGGGTCCATGACCACGCCGCTGTTAGCGATGGCGGCGGCAATCACGGCGTTTTGCATGACGGTGGTCTGCGGGCCGGGCGTGTGGTCCATGCCGACAGGCTGGCCGGCGCCGGCCCAGGCGGTCTCCCACTCGGTCATGAGCGACGGGTCGGCCATGATGGAGGCCGCGGAGGTCAGGTCCTGGCCGAGCTTTTGGCCGCAGCCAAAGGCGTTGGCAAACTGCACGAGCGTGTTTGCGCCAACTTCGTTTGCCACCTGGCCAAAGACGACGTTGGAGGACACGGCAAAGGCCTGCTGCAGGCTGATGGTGCCGTAGCTCTCGTTGGCATAGTTGGTGACCGGTGCGTTGCCGATGTCCATGGAGCTGGGCGCCTGGTAGGTGCTGGTAAGGCTGGCGGTACCGGTCTCGAGTGCCGCGGAAAGCGTAACGACCTTAAACGTGGAGCCCGGCGTGTACAGCGCGTCCATGGCGCGATTGTACATGGAGCCGTCCTCGCCGCCTCCCGTCTGCAGCAGGGCATCGATGTTGGTGTTGTCGTAGGTGGGCGAGCTGGCACATGCGAGCACCGCGCCGGTACGCGGGTCGATGACCACTACAGCGCCCTTAAAGCCCTTGAGCGCCTGCTCGGCCGCCGTCTGGATACGCGAGTCGATGGTGAGCTTGGCGGTGTTGCCCGGCTGGGTCTGGCCCGCGAGCGACGCGATGGCGTTGTTCCAGCTGGAGTAATCCTTAGAGCCGGTGAGCGTGTCGTTCATGACGCTCTCGATGGCGGTGGTGCCATACTGCTGGCTCACGTAGCCAACCACGTGCGCTGCCAGGTTACCGTTGGGATAGGAGCGCACGTAGGTGCCGTCCTCCTGCTGCAGCGACTCGGCCAGCGTCACGCCGTCGGACGTGATGATGGAACCGCGCTGGATGTACTTGGAGCGGGCGATGGTGTGGTTGTTGGTCGGCATATCCTGATAGTCCTTGGCCTTGATGACCTGGACATAGGTGAGGTTGCCGATAAGGATGGCGAACAGCGCCGTAAAGGCGAGCACCGCACGGGTTAGACGGTTGGCGAGCGCGACGCGGCCGAGCACACCGGATTCAGGCGTGTCGAGCAGGCGACGGCGCATGCGCGAGCCGACGGAATGGCTGCCGCTGCCGTAGGAAGACGAGGTGGCAAAGCGCGTGCCCGTCGGGGCGGCGGCAGATGCGACCTGATCATCGGTGATGGCGGCCATGGTGCCGGTGCCGGTAAGCTCGGCCTCGCGTCCGGTCGCCTCGTCACCGGCGCGCAGCAGGAGCGCGACGATGATGAAGCTTGCCAGCAGCGAGGAGCCGCCCTGGCTCATAAAGGGCAGGGTGACGCCGGTCAGCGGGATCAGGCGGGTTACGCCGCCAACGATCAAGAAGGCCTGGAAGCTGATGGCGGCCGTAAGGCCCGTGGCGCTAAAGGCGGCGAGGTCGGATTTAGCGCGGGCAGCTGTGGTCAGGCCGCGAACGGCAAAGAGCATAAACAGGATGAGCACGGCGCCGCCGCCCAAGAGGCCCATCTCCTCGCCGATAGCCGAGAAGATAAAGTCGGACTCGACGACAGGGATGTTGTTGGCCATGCCGTTGCCGATGCCAACACCGACCAGGCCGCCATCGGCAAGCGAGAAGAGCGACTGGACGATCTGGTAGCCCTGGCCCTGGGCGTCCTTAAACGGATCGACCCAAACCTGGAAACGCACCTGAACGTGAGACAGGAACTTGTAGGCGCCCACGGCTCCGACGGCTAAGAGCGCAAGGCCGATAACGACATACGAAAAGCGCCCTGTGGCAACGTAGAGCATCAGCAAGAAGATGGTGTAGAACAGCACGGCCGAACCCAGATCGCGTTCGAAGACGACGACGAGCAGGCACACACCCCACACGGCAAACAGCGGCAGCAGCAGTCGCAGGCGAGGGATCTTAAGACCTAAGATCTTGCGGTTGGAGATGGAGAGCAGCTCGCGGTTCTCGGCCAGGTACCCGGCCAGGAACAGCACGATAAAGACCTTGGCGAACTCGCCGGGCTGGATGGTAAAGCCCGCGATGCGAATCCACAGCTTGGAGCCCGAGATCGTGGTGCCGATAAAGATGGGCAGCATCAGCAGGATGATGCCGATGATGCCAAAGGTGTACTTGTAGCGCATGACCACGTCGAGGTTTTTGACCAGTGCAAGCGTTCCCACCATGAGCGCCACCGAGACAAACAGGATGATGAGCTGTGAGATGGCGAGAGCGGGGGCGAGGCGTGTCACGAACGTGATGCCGATGCCCGAAAGTATAAATACGATGGGCAGGATGGCGGGGTCGGCGCCGGGCGCCAAGATGCGCACGGCGATATGTGCCGCGGCGAAGGCGGCAAAGAGGCCGATCGGCACGGCGAGCGTCTCAAAGGAGATGGCGGCGCCCGCGGTGAGCACGTACATCGCATACAGCAGGATGACGGGGAACGCCGAGGCGATGAGCAAGAGCAGCTCGGTGTTGCGGCGACTCATAAGCGGCACTCCCTTTCTAGTTCTTTTCGGAGGCTTCGGCCTCGGCGGACTGTTCGGCGGTTTTCTCGGAATCTGATTCGGAGGTCGATCCCTGATTGGTGTTGTCGCGAATCGTTTGCGCGTCAATCACCTGGCGGGTCTGCTCCTCGTCGATCTGGTGGCGGTACTTGGATATCGTGTCCTGCGCATCGTCGACACTTGTTTGCGGAATGCCCGCCTTGAGGCGGTTTTGCGTGTCTTCGGGCAGGTCGGACAGCTTAATACTGGTTTCGCTTTCGAGCCAGTGGAGCTTGAGTCCGAGTGGCTTGCCGGGCAGGCCGCGCCAGACGGCGACATTGCCCTGGTAGGTACCCAGGTAGTACGAGCCGGTGACACCCGTGTAGGCCCAGATGGAAGCCGCCAGCACCAAGACGAGACCTAAGACGACGCCGATGGTGACGTTGCGGCGACGCACGCGCTGCGCCTCGCGCATAACGCCATCGTCAACCAGGTCAACGACTACTACGGTCACGTTGTCGTGGCCGCCGGCGGCAAGCGCCGCGTCCACTAGGTTGTCGACGCAGATTTGCGCGGTTGAGGACTGCGTGGCGATGTTCTCGATATCGCTATCGGGAATCATGCTCGAAAGGCCGTCGGAGCACAGGATCAGACGGTCGCCTTCCTCGATATGCAGAGTGAAGTGGTCGGCGTACATAGCGGGGTCCGAGCCCAGCGCGCGGGTGATGACCGAACGGTTGGGGTGGACGCGAGCCTCGTCTGCCGTAATCTCGCCGGCGTCCACGAGCTCCTCCACGTAGGAGTGGTCGCGGGTCACGCGGATGAGCGTGCCCTCGTGGAGCAGGTAGGCGCGAGAGTCACCCACGTGGGCGATGGCGAGCGTGTCGTTTTCGATATAGGCGCAAGTGGCTGTGCAACCCATGCCAGGCTTGCCCAGGCCATTCAGGGCAGCCTCGATTACGGCGGCGTTGGCGGCCTCGACGGCTGCCGCCAGGCGTGCGGCGTCGGCAGACTGCGGGGCCGTCTTGGCAATAGTCTCAACGGCGATGGAAGAGGCCACCTCGCCGGCAGCGTGACCACCCATGCCGTCGCATACGCAAAAGAGCGGCGACTGCACCAGGTAGGAATCCTCATTGTGCGGGCGCACGCAGCCAACGTCGGAGCGGGCGCCCCACATGAGTTGCGTGGTGGTGCCGGCATCATAGGTCGAGTCGGTCTCGATGCGCTCCTCGGTCAGGGGCTCAAAGCTCATGGTCGAGCCGGGGTCTTTGAGCTTGGCCTCAACGGCGGCAACGTCGATTTCGGCTGTGTCACCGGGAGAGACGGTGTCGGTCTCGGCGTTTGATTCGGAATCGCCGGTGTCCGGGGAGCCGGGCTCCTCGGACGCGCGGGCGGTCGACTCGTCGTCTTGCGGGCTGACGTCTATAGGCTCGGGCGCCGGTGCAGACGCGGGCGCAACCTCGGATGCCGGGGCTATGGGAAACGCCGGCGCGGCGGGCTCGGGTGCCGCAAACACCGCAGCGCTCTCGTTGATTGCCGCGGCGACGGGCTCTGCAAAGTGAGCCGGCGCCGGGGTTGCTTCGGACGCTGTGGGCTGTTCCGCAGCATGTGCGCCGATGGGCGCCGCTACGGCATCCTCTTCGTCCTCGTTATCGGCGAGATCCGAAATATCATGCGTTACATGCGAAAGAGGCAGGGAGAACACGGTGTCCTCGGGCTCCACGGGTGCGGAGCCCGCCGGAGCGGCGTGGACCGGCGCAGCTGTGGCGGCGGCCGGTGCCTCGGTCATAGTTGCGGACTTGTTCTCCTCGTCGATCATCGACGGTTCACCTTCATGACCACGTCGCCAATCTGGACTTCGTCGCCCTCACGCAGCGTCGCGGGCTCCACGAGCTGTCGGCCGTTGACGAGCGTGCCGTTAAGCGAGTTGAGGTCCTCGATGATGAGCGCCGGGCCCTGCAGCGAAAAGCGCGCATGCGAGGCCGAGACGAACGGTTCGTTGATGCAGATGTCCGAAGACGGAGAGCGACCGACGATGACGGGGCCGAGCATGTCTACGTGGATGCCACGGATACCGCGCGGGCCCTTGTCCACATCAATCGTCCAGATAGCCGAGTCGCGGCGCTGCCCGCGCACGAGTCCCACGCCGGTCTTCATGACGGCGAACAGGAAGATATAGAGCAGGGCGACCAAGACGATGCGGCCTGCAAAAAGGACGATATCGATGTTCATAAGCGACTATCCCCTAAATTCAAAGGTACTCAGGCCAAACGTCAGCAGATCGCCATTGCGCAGCGGGCAGCGCGTAATGCGGCGGTTGTTGACGAGCGTGCCGTTGGTGGAATTGAGGTCCTCGATCGACCAATCCGAGCCCGTAAAGGTGAGCTGGGCGTGGCGGCGCGACACGTTGGGGTCGCGCAGGGCGATGTCCGAAACCGAACGCTCGCGACCGATGGTCACCTGTGCGGAGGTGATGCTATGGCTCTCGCCGCTCACGACGTCGACGAGCTGGGCGAGCGGGCGCTGCGGGGCGCGAGTGCTCGCCATGTTGGAGGCGATGCCGGCTGCGGCGCCTAGGCCCACGGCGGCACCGGTCGCGGCGGCTCCGCCCATGCCGGCAAGCGCGTCGCGCGAGATGGTCTGCGGCACCGGGATGGGTGCTGCGGCGGGGTCGGGGACGCTAGGCGCGAAGGGGTCTGCCACGGCAAGCGGGTCGGGAGCGGCGGCGCGAGGCGTCGGCTGCTGCTGGGGCATGGCAGCGGGGCGCTGCTGCTGCGGGGCAGCAAACTGCTGCTGGCCGGCGCGCGGGGCGCTGGCGGCACGGCTTGCCGCGGAGTTGTTCTGGCCCAGGCCGTTTTGATAGGCGCGCTCTTCTTCGTACAGGCGGCCGAGCGTGGGGGCATCGACGTTCTCGGCAAAGACCGAGAACTTGCCGGCGCGCAGCTGCGGATCGATCATAAAGCGCACGAGGGGCTCGCCGACAAAGACATAGCGGCGCTTTTCGGCCTGCGCCTTCACGAACTCGCGTACCTCGCGCGAAAGCTCGGGGTAGAACGGGGCGAGCATGGGATCGTCGTCGGCGGCGATAAGGATGGTATAGAGTGCCGGCGCCGTGTTGACGCCGTTGATCACCAGAGTCTGATCCTCCATGTCGCGAGCGGCCTGCTTGGCAAGCTTCTTAAAGGAGAACGGGGCACGGGTGGCACCGAAGATGCCGGCCACGTGGTCCTCGAAGATGTTCAGGAAGTTCACGAAAGATCACTCTCCGTATAGGTTCTTTGGTATCCGAGCAAATATAGGCATATCCCAACGATTATAGAGGATAGGGTTCCCGCAACCGCCGCCTTGGCGACGACCGCGGCTGCAAGGCTGGCAATTTCCATATGGTGTGCAAGACAGGACGCCGCTGCGCAGCCGATGCCGGTGACAGCGATGGCGGCGATTGCGGCAAGGTTTGAGCCCTGATCGGCACGCTTGGCATGGGCATTGAGCAGCGCAGATGACGCTGCGGCAGTTGCCGCGACCAACACAAAGGCAGCCCAAAGGAGCGGGTCTCCCAGCGCTGCGGCAACGTTACCGAGCCCCAGCACGCCTCCGGCTGAAAGCGCGACCGTGGCCAGACGGGCAAAAAGCGCGCCCATGCCCGTTGCCGCGGCGGCGCTTGCCGGGCCGAGCCAAAATGACGCGACGCCGGCGGCGACCCCAGCTGCCAGGAAGGTATTGCCGGTCAGACAGCCAAGCGCGAGTGCACAGGTGAGCGTGGCGCTCGCGGCAGCCTCGGTGCGACCCCAGGCGATCCACCAACCGGACATGGCGGCGGCAAAGATCACCGCGACGGGCAACATCGACAGGACGCCCTGTGCCTGCATGGTGGCGTTGGCCATGAGCACCAAAAAGCCCACAGCCGAGATGGCCGAGCCAATCTGGGGGGCCAGGCCAGCCGCCGCTCCGATCGCGATGGCCGCAATGACCAGGCCGGGAAGCGCCGCGACGCCGGCCGTCTGCATCAGCAAAAAGCTAAAGGTGCCGCACGTTAGCGCCGAGATAGTGCGCATGGTGTAGTCGCGCGCATGGCTCCAGCGCGTGCCCGCCCAGCCGAGTGCGGGGTCGACCTCGATGGCGTCGTCCTCGTAGTGCGACGGCTCGATATCGTCGAGCTCCTGCTCGTCATCCGAAAGTTCGCCAACCATTTGCTCCAGGCTGCGACGGCCTTCGCGCACGCTGCCCAGACCGGCAAGGAGCTGGTCGCAAAATGCCTCGATGCTGTTGGGGCGGTCCTGCGGCATGGGGGAGAGCGCGCTCATGAGCGCGGCCTCGGCTCCCGGGGGAAAGTGTGGTATCAGCTCGCTGGGATAGGTGGCGCCGCCGATGATGCGGCCGAGCGAGTCGGCGGGCGTGGCCGCCATAAAGGGAGCGCTGCCGCACAGGCCCTCGTAGATCACACAGGCGAGGGCAAAGACATCGGCGCGCTCGTCGACCGTGCCGGTCTCGATATCGAGCTGCTCGGGCGGCATGTAGCCGATGGTGCCGCCGCGTGAGCCGCCAAAGCCACCGGCGGACGACAGCCGCGCCATGCCAAAGTCGGTGAGCTTTACATTGCCCGAGTGGTCGATGAGCACGTTGGCGGGTTTAATGTCCAGGTGGAGTACGCCATTACTATGGGCGAAGGTGAGCGCCTGGCCCAGGGCATCGGCAATGGCCGCGGCCTCGTCAAAGGTGAGCGAATGGCCGTCCACGCGATGCAAAAACTCGGCCAGCGACATGCCATCGACATATTCCATAACCAGGTAGGCATAGGCTGTGTCGTGCGTAAAGTCGATGACCTGCACGATATTGGGATGTTGAAGCATGGCGGCGGTATGCGCCTCGCGCAGCACGTCCATGATATCGCTGGCGGGCATGCCGGCGCCGTCTGTGAGGGGGATGCGCTTAATGGCCACGCGACGGCGCAGGTGCGTGTCGCGGCAGATCTCGATGGAGCCAAAACCGCCGGTCGCAAGTGTCTCGAGCGGCTGGTACCGCTTGAGCAGCTCGCGAGAGCTGGTGCCCTCCAAAGGAACGTCCGGCGAGAACCGGGCGGTATGTTGCGAGAAAAGCGGCATGGCCAACCCTCGTGCGTTTAAAGTTCGTTTGCGAGCGGCGGGCGCGGGGCCGAGCCGTTCGCGGTGGCATAGATGCTGCTAGTGTAGCACGCTCGGGTGCATGGGGAGGATAGCGGGATGCGAGGTTGCCTGTCTGGCTTGGCCTTAGCGCTTCTTCTTGTTCTTCTTCTGCTTGCGCTGCTTGCCCTTGGTCTCCTGGGGCTTGTCGGCTTTATCGCCCTGCTTGGCCTCGGCGGCAGCCTTCTCGGCCTTCATTTTCTTCTTCTTGGTCTCGATGCGGAGTTTTTTGTTGATGCGCGCCTTAAGGAAGGCGCCAAACTGCTCGGCATTACCACGCACAAAGGTGTCCTTAGGGATCGTCACGCCCTGGTCGGCGAACATGGCAACAAAGATGCGCTCGCCGTCGAGCACGTGGTCGAGCTTCTCAAACGGGAAGAACTGCGACTTGCCGCTCTTGCCCCAAACCATCAGGCCGTCCTCGTTGGCGGCGACGCGGCGATAGCGGCCACCCATGGACTCGTCGGCCTCGACGGCGTCGATAAAGTCGCGGGCGAGGGTGTGGTGCAGGTTTTTGCTCCACCAGGCCAAAAAGGCGCCGAATACGATCAAGACGACGCCAAACTTGATCCAGTTGCCGCCGGCCACCAGCATGCCGATGCCGATGAGCGCGGCAATTGCCGCGGCGACATACAGCGAGCCGCGACGCCTGGGCGAGGCGACCAGGCGGGCGAAGTCGGTGACCAGGTCGTTTTCGTACTGGTACTCGTTGAGGTACAGGATGCCGTCGTCGGCTGCGGCCTGCTCCTCGAGCGCGACCTCGACCTGGTCGGCTGCTTCGGAGGGAACGAGGTTGCTCTCTGCGTCTGCCATGCTCTTTGGACTCCTATCGCGGCGGGCTCGCCGTACGGGTTATTATGGAATGCAGTATGCCGTGCGACCGCATGGCCGCCGCGGCAACAAGACTCAGTATACCCGGGGGAGCACCCATGGAATCGTTGTACCGAAAGTATCGCCCGCTCACCTTTGACTCCGTGGTGGGCCAGCAGCATATCGTCTCGACGCTCGAGCACGCCATCACCGAGGGGCGCCTGTCCCACGCCTACCTGTTCTGCGGACCGCGCGGCACGGGCAAGACCACCATGGCGCGCATCCTGGCCAAGGCGCTGCTGTGCCGCAATGCCGAGGCGGCGCGCGCCGAGGGTGCAAGCGGCTGCATGCCCGACGGTACTTGCGAGGAGTGCGAGCTCATTGCCGAGGGTAACCACCCCGATGTCTACGAGCTCGATGCCGCCTCCCGCACGGGCGTGGACAATGTGCGCGAGGAAATCATCAACTCCGTCAACTTTGCCCCGGTGCGCGGCAAGTACAAGATCTATATCATCGACGAGGTCCACATGCTCACGACGGCGGCGTTCAACGCGCTGCTCAAGACGCTTGAGGAGCCGCCGGCGCACGTGATCTTTGTGCTGTGCACCACCGACCCGCAAAAGATTCTGGAGACCATCCTCTCGCGCTGCCAGCGTTTCGATTTCCATCGCATCGGCAACGAGGATATCGAGCATCGCCTGGCATACGTGTGCGAGCAGGAGGGCTTCGATTACGACGACGAGGCACTCGCCATTGTGGCGCGCCATGCCAAGGGCGGTATGCGCGACGCGTTGTCCACGCTGGAGCAGCTGAGCGTCTTTGGCAACGGTTCTGTGCATGCGGACGACGCCCGCTCGCTTTTGGGCGAGGTTTCGGACCAGATTCTGGGCGAGTTTTCCCGCGCCATTGCCGATCGCGATGTTGCCGAGCTCTATGGACTGATTCGTGCACAGGTCGAGGAAGGAAACGACCTGCTGGAGCTGACGCGCGACCTGGTGGCGCATGTGCGTGACGTGTACGTTGCCTGCGTTGCCGGTGCCCGTGCCGAGCTGTTTGAGGGCGGCTCCGAGCAGGCCGAGGCGCTTGCTGCCGAGGCCGCTGCCTTTGGCGAGCATCCTGCCGACCGCCTGGCCCGTGTGCTGACGGTGCTCGACGATGCCGCACTGGAGATGAGGGGCGCGAGCGACGTGCGCCTGGTGCTCGAGATCGCCTGCACGCGCCTGGCACGTCCCGAGGCCGATTTAACGATTGAGGCATTGGCCGAGCGCGTGGCTCGCTTGGAGGCCATGGTTGCCAACGGCGCCGTGCCGGCGAGCGTGGCTGCTGCTCAGGCCGCCGCGCCTGCAGCATCCGTACCCGCTGCTGCCCAACAGCCGACGCTAATTTCGGGCGCTCGTGCTGCCGCTCCGGCGGCATCCGTTGCCCCCGCTGCTACGTCCGCGCGCCAGGGCGGTATGCCTTGGGACCGTGGTGCTGCTGTTCCGGCTGCCCAGCCTGCGTCCCGTTCTGCGTCCGTGTCAGTTTCCAAGCCTGCAGCGCCTGCACCTCAGCCTGCGCCGACTCCGACGCCTCAGCCCGTTGCGGCTCCCGCGCCTGCCACCGCTCCGGCACCTAAGCCCCAGTCCAACAATGCCGCCCAGGTTGCCGCCGCCGGTACTGCCGAGACGCCCGCGGTCGAGGATGCCGGAGAGCTGCAGCGCAAATGGGCCGAGGTTGTCGAGCGTGTCAAGGCGCGTCAGGCTTCCTACGCAGGGCTTTTGCTCAACGCTCGCGCCACGGCCGACGACGGCTCCAAGCTCACGGTCTCGTTCCCCGCGGGTTCGACTTTTGCCATTAAGATGCTCGGTCGCGCCGATACGCAGTCGGTGGTCCTGCCGACGGTTTGCGCGGTCTTCGGTCGTCGTACCGTCGACTATGTCCTGGATGGGGGTGGCACGCCGGCTCCTCAACATGAGGAGCATTCTCCATCTGCACGGGCTGCGGTATCTGCGGACCCGCAACCCGTGTCCTCGGCGGCCCCTGTATCCTCGAGCGCCAGCGCGACGCAGCCAAAAGCGGCGCCGGTAGCGGCACCGACCCTGTCGGCGCCTAAGCCCGTCACGGCCAAACCGGCTGCTCCGGCTCCCGCGCCCAAGCCCGCTGCCGCGCCTGCGCCCAAGTCATCCGACCTAGCTAAGGCCCCCTGGCTACGCTCCGACAACCCCGCCGGTGCTCCTGCCACGGGTAAGCTCCCGACCGAGCCCGCACCCCGTGCGCCCGAGTCCGCCGAACGGTCCCATGGCGTGCTCTGGACGCTCGTCACGCTTCTTGCCCTCGTCGTTCTGTCCGCCGCCGGCCTTCTTCTCGGCCACAAGACCGTACTCGGCACGATGCCGCAGCTGCGCCCCGTCTATGAAGAGGTCTGCATGAAGGCACCGTGCCCCGGCTTCGTCTGGCAGAACGCGGCCGCCTTCAAGGTGACCGCAGAGATCGAGCGTCCGCTCGAGACGGCCGACGACGCCGACCGTGAAGTCGCCCGCCGCCTGCCCGTCGTGACGGCCCGCCTCTCCAACACCTCGGAACTGCCTCAGGCACTGCCGATTCTGGAGATGAAGCTGCTTGACGCCGCAGGCGAAACACTCGCTCAACGGGTGCTCGAGCCTGCCGACTACGGCTTCGGCGGCCGCGACGCCGTTGCGCCGGGTGCCGACGTTGCCGTCCGCCTGACGGTCACGACGCCGCTTCCCTACGATGCGTCAAGCGCCGTCGTGAA
>USDH01000029.1 GCA_900553415.1 uncultured Collinsella sp.
TTATGCCGATTGCAACTTAAAACACATACATGCCGTCTGCCGTCTGGCGGATATCCGCGTTATAGAACGCCGTCATGGCTTTAACCATGTACGCGGTGTCCTTTTCGCCCGCCGTTTCCACGCAGGAGTGCATCGCGAGCTGCGGGATGCCGATATCGACCGTGTTGAGCGACAGATGACCGTTTGAGATATTGCCGAGCGTAGAGCCGCCCGCCATATCAGAGCGGTTGTGGAAGATCATCACCGGCACCTCGGCCTTACGGCAGATTTCGCCGAACACGGCGGCGGAAACGGAATCCGTCGTATACTTCTGGTTTGCACTGTACTTGATGACGATGCCGCCGTTAAGCACAACCCGGTTGCGGGCATCGCACTTCTCGGCGTGGTTGGGGTGCACGGCATGTGCGTTGTCGCAGCTCACAAGCATCGAGGCGGCAAGTGCACGATGGTACGACTCGTCGTCAAAGCCCAGCGATCCGTTAATGCGGCGCAGCGCGTCGGCCAAGAACGTCGACATGGCGCCTTGCTTGGTCTCGGAGCCAACCTCCTCGTTATCAAAGCAGCAAAAGACCGAAACATCGTGTGCGTTCTCAGCACCCAAAAAAGCCTGCAGCGAGGTGTAGGCGCAGGCCAGGTCGTCGAGCTTGGGCGTCGAGATGAACTCGTCAGCCCAGCCCCAAATGCGCGCATCCTGACGATTGACCAGGAACAGATCGCGGCCCAATATTTGCTCGGGCTCAACGTTCAGTTCGTCGGCGATCAGGGCGTCAAAATCTCCCTGTTTAAGGTCACCGGCGCTGATGAGCGGACACAGGTCGACGGCGCGGTTGGGCGCAAAGCCCTCATTAACGCCACGATTCATATGGATGGCAAGGCTCGGGATAATAGCGACCTCGCGCTCGGTGGAAAGCAGGCGGCTCTCAATACGGTCGCCTTCGCGTACCAACACGCGTCCAGCCAGCGCCAGCGGGCGATCGAACCAGGTGTAGTCGATCATGCCGCCGTAGGCCTCGGTGTTCAGGCGCAGCGTCTCGCCCGCGCCGTCAAGCTCGGGCACGGCCTTAACCTTAAACGTCGGCGAGTCGCTGTGCGACGCCGTCAGCTGAAAATGGTAGTCGCCGGCAACGCCGTCCTCGCCCCACGTCGCGGCCAGGTCCTCGCCCACCTTAAAGGCAACAACGCTCGAGGTGTTGCGCTGCGTGTAATAACGCCCGCCCGGCTCGATGTCCCACGCCGCATTCTCGGGCAGGTAGGTAAAGCCCGCCTCGTCGAGCTCGGCCATAATGGTCGCCGCCGTATGGAACATGCTGGGGCATGCCTCGATAAAGTCGATAAGGTCGTTGGCGGCCTCGATATCGTCGGCCGTCACGTGCACGCGCTCGGGCGTTTCCTGATCCGTCATGCTCTCCCCTTTCGCTGGGTTGATGGTCCCCTCCAGCATACCCCGCCACGCCAGCGCCGCGCCTTTCATTCCATGTTTAATCCCGCGCCGCTCACCAAGTTGAGCCATCATACCCGCGCTCCTTTTGCGACAATTACGCTAACAGGACGAGAGGAGCCGTCATGAAGTCACGTAACATTGCCATCGCCTGCGGTGTCGCGGGAGTCGCCGTCGGCCTTGCCGCTGCCACCGGTATCGTTTATCACAAGCAAATCAAGTCCGCCGCGTCGCTCAAACGCTTGACCGGCTACGAGGATGGCTATGACCTGTACGCAATCGACATCGCCTACGACTACGATCTTGATCGCATCATCGCCGCTGGCGTGCGCGACGACCAGGCCTACATCGATGCCGTGGTGGCGCAGGTGCTGCCCGGTGTGCCGGTACATGTCCAGGCGCCCCAGTTTGCCTGCAGCGCTTTTGTCGCCGTAGATGCCGAAGGCCGCGTGCGCACCGGTCGCAATTACGACTTTAAGGACGACACCTCGGCGCTGCTGGTGCGCAATCACCCACGCGGCGGTTATGCCTCCATCGGGTTTGCCGCCCTTAACAACCTGGGCGATAACACTCCGCTCGACTCCGTCGCCGGACGCGCCGCCGCACTCATGGGCCCGTTTGCCCAGCTCGACGGTGTTAACGAGTGCGGCGTGTCCATTGCCGTACTCACCCTGGATTCCAAGCCCTGTGACCAGGACACGCAACGCCCCGTCATCAATACCTCGCTCGCCATCCGTCTGGTGCTCGACCGCGCGGCTACCACGCAGGAGGCCGTCGACCTGCTTTCCGCCTACGACATGCACGCCATGGCCGGACGCGACTACCACTTCTTTATCAACGACGCCGCCGGTGACGCGCGCGTAGTAGAGTGGGATCCGCGCGATCCGGACCGCGCTTTCAAGGCGACGCCCGTGCGCCAGGTTACGAACTTCTACGCCTGCTATGGCGACGAAGTGCTGCCCAACCAAAAGAATGGCGAGCTGGGCCATGGCAAGGAGCGCGCCGTCGCAATCGCCGCTGTCCTCGACGCCCGTGCCGGCGCCCAAGACGAGGCAGTCGCTTGGAAGGCCCTACGCGCTGCGGCGCAAGAGCCCAATCCGGAAGACATCACCAGCAACACGCAGTGGTCGGTCGTCTTTGACAACACCGAGCCCGCTGCCGCCATCACGCTGCGCCGCCATTGGGGCGACGTCGACGCCTTCGCGCTGTAAGGAGCCAGGCCCGTCGACCTTACACTCGCCTGACGTTGCTTACATTTCTATACGCTTGAGCTAACACGTTTTACCTCCGCATCAACAGTGTGCGGGGGTAAACTTATGCGCATGTTATAACTTGCCCGGAAGGATTCATCATGCTCAGGATCGGTCTTCTTACTAGTGGCGGCGACTGCCAGGCGCTCAACGCCACCATGCGCGGCATTGTCAAAACGCTCATGACCAATAGCGAAGAGCCTATCGAGATCTACGGTTTTGAGGACGGCTACCAGGGCCTTATCTACAGCAGGTTCCGCGTCATGACGCCCGCCGATTTTAGCGGCATCCTCACCCGCGGCGGCACCATCCTGGGCACGAGCCGTACGCCGTTCAAGCGCCTGGATACTCCCGAGGCCGACGGCGTCGAGAAGGTGCCCGCGATGGTCCACACCTATCACAAGCTGCAGCTCGACTGCCTGTTTATGCTGGGCGGCAACGGATCCACCAAGACCGCCAACCGCCTGCGCGAAGAAGGCCTCAACGTTATCGCCCTGCCCAAGACCATCGATAACGACACCTGGGGCACCGAGATGACCTTTGGCTTTACGAGCGCCATCGACGTCGCCACCAAGTGCATCGACGACATCCACACCACCGCCTCGAGCCACGGCCGCGTGTTCGTCATCGAGATCATGGGCCACAAGGTTGGCTGGATCCCGCTGTACGCCGGCGTCGCGGGCGGCGCGGATGTCATCTTGATTCCCGAGATTCCCTACGACATGGATAACGTCATCAAGACCATTGAGCATCGCATGGAGACCGGCAGCCGCTTTACCATCGTGGCCGTCGCCGAGGGCGCCATCTCCAAGAAGGACGCGGCGCTGTCCAAGAAGGAGTACAAGAAGAAGCTCGCCGAGCGCACGAGCCCGTCAATCGTGTACGACATCGCCAAGGAGATCGAGACCAAGACCGGTCGCGAGACCCGCGTCGCCATCCCCGGCCACACGCAGCGCGGTGGCCAGCCCGATGCCCAGGACCGCATCTTTGCAACCCAGTGCGGCGTCGAGGCGGCTCTCGGCTGCCTACGCGGCGAGTTTGGCTATATGATTGCCCTGCGTGACGGCAAGATGTGCCACATGCCACTCGAGGAGGTCGCCGGCAAGCTCAAGTTTGTCGATCCCCAGAGCGATCTGGTACGCGAGGCCAAGGCGTTGGGCATCAGCTTCGGCGACGAATAGCCTCGGCCGAAACTGCTCTCATCGGAGACCCCAGGGCTTACCTCCCAAATCGTCCTCGGACATGTCAGGATCCCGCCGTGCGCTCCGCGCGGCGGGATCCTTCCGTCCTGCGGAAAGATTTGGGAGGTAAGCCCCGGGGCCTCCTGCGGTAACTAGGGAGGCCGAGGCTATTCGTCTTCTTGCTGCAAGTGCGTGGGCTGAGGATTTTGGGATGTTGCAGGCTCTTAGCTGAGAGTAGCACTGACATTTGTCCTGAAATGGCTGGTCGTTAGGGGTTGCTACCGGTAGTTGCGGTAGGGTTGGGGCAGATTCTAACTAGAAATGGTGGTCGCTACCGCTTGTTCTCGGCATACTCGGCTCATTCGATTACGGTCACCACATGAAAGGAACTGCCATGGATCTTGCGATAGCACAGCGGCTCGTTGATCGCCGCAAGGCTGCCGGGCTTTCTCAGGAGGCACTTGCCGCCCAGTTGGGCGTGAGTCGTCAGGCTGTCAGTAAATGGGAGCGCAGCGAATCCTCGCCCGATACCGATAACCTTATTGCGCTCGCCGCGCTGTATGGCGTGTCGCTGGATGAGCTGCTGTATGGGGAGGCGGCCAACGATGCCGACGACCTGAAGGACGGTAGCGCCGACACCGAGACGGCGGATGTGGCTGACGAGGCTGAGGGTTCTGCCGAGCACGCCGATTGCGGCAACAAACCACTTGTCGATATTTCCCTCGCGCGCGGTATCCACGTCATTGATCCCAATAAAGGCGAGGAAGTCCATGTTGGTTGGAGCGGCATCCATGTGACCAACGAGCGCAAAGGCGAAGAGGTGCATGTGGGGCCGGGCGGCGTGCATATCGATACGCTTGAGGACGATGGGCATAGCGTACGCACCAATGACGACGGCACCGTCACCATCGACGGCGAGACGTTTTCCAGCTGGAAGGAAGCACACGACAAGCTCGACCATCATGGCAAGCATTTCCACACCAAGGTCGGACGTGCATGGAACAAATTCCCCTTCCCCGCACTTGTCACTCTCGCCTATCTGGTGCTCGGCATTGTCTACGGCACATGGGGCATGGGGCTTTTCCTCGTCTTTTTGATTCCCGTCTACTACGCGATTGGTGACTTCATCGATCGACGCCATTTGTCTAAGCTGATCGAGGTCATCTACCCGGCAGCCGCCATCGCTTGGTTCCTCTACATGTGGCTCTGTTTGGGACAGCCCCATCCTGCATGGATCATCCTCATCACGATTCCCGTCATCAAAGCGCTCATGCGCTGGTGCCGCAAACAATGGAAGCACCGCCAACAGGCCTAACACGCTCCGACCCACCAGCACCCAACCACCCCCGCCCTTCTCCTAAGTTGCGGTGAGATAGGGACTGTTTTGAAGCTCCAAAGCGCCAAACAGTCCGTATATCACCGCAACCTACAAACAACTGGGTCAGTTCCGGCACGGAGATTAGCATTGAGCTGACCACGCGCCAAGAAAAGGGCCTATTTACTACGTTTAACTCGAGAGGGCCGACCATACCCGCCTTTTCCGAATATTTGCAAGCCCTCTACCTGCGGTTTTAATTTCATAATCTTTGTCATGGTCGAGAGTGTGGTAGCAAACGTAGTAGATAGGCCCGTTTTGCGGCATACGACCCATTCAAGCCCAATCTCGAAGGCTGGAGAAAGCCCTTCATCCACGCCTGTGAGCGAAAACCAAATAGAATGAAAGGCAAATGGAAAAGCCCGTTTAACGAGCGGAGGACATATGCGCGACGTAGCCGAAAGCGACTGGAAGCTGTTTAAGAAAATGCTTCCTCAATGGCAAGAACGTTATATGGAAAAGCTCATCGGCCAGTATGTTGAGATACTGAACGGCGACAGTGAAGCGTCCAGTAGATTTTGGGCACTAGAAGAGCGCCTCAATAGAGACAAGCTGTCCTCAGGCGTAATTGCAAACGACATTCGCCGCAGCACAATGCACCGCGAGATAGCCAATTTGCTTATCGACAGCGTGATCACCCTTGACGACCTTGACGGTTTTACCGAGGACATTAAGAGCTATGCGCAACACTGGATTGGCCAGTAAGAGCACTGAACGACAGACATCCCCAGCAAAACGGGGCAAACGCCGGGCCACCTAATGGTTGTCCGGCGTTTGCGCAGATAAAACCTGCCAAAATAAACCTGTCCCTTTTTGGCAGGTCACTCGGCGCTCTTGAGGGCGCCGACCATGTCGATCTTGTTGAGCGTTCGGTTGGTGGCGAGGTTGACGATGATCGTAAAGCCAAAGGAAAGCACCACGGCAAGCGCGTAGCTCAGCGGCTCGACTTCGACGTCAAAGTACAGCGACGGCATCTGCAGGATGTACGTAAAGCTCTCGGCAAGCAGGCCACCCAGCGGAACGCCCAGCGCGGCTCCGATCGCCGTAAGAATCAACGTCTCCTTGTTGACGTAATGGTGCACCTCGCCACGACGGAAGCCCAACACCTTGATGGTCGCCAGCTCGCGTTCGCGCTCCGAGATGTTGGTGTTAGACAACGTAAATACCACCACAAACGACAGGCACGCCGCCATAAAGGTCACGAGCACCACGACGGAATTGATGATAGTGAAGTTCGCCTCGTAGTTCTGCCAATGTTCGGCCGTGCTCGAAATGGTGAGCCAACCGTCGCTCTTAAGCTTCTTGCTAAACGCAATCTGGTCGGCCGACGAGCCCTTAAGCAGCACAAAGATACCGTTGAGGCGTGCGCTTCGACCGAACGCGCGCTCATAGGTGCCCTGCGTCATGTAAAGCGTGTTACCCAAATAGTTGAGCGAGATGTCGCTAACCTTGACCTTGGCAACATTGAGCGACGAATCCTGGACGTGCGCCGTATCGCCCGGCTGAATCCCCAGTACCAGCTGTGAACTCTTGCTCAGATACACGTCTCCGTCACGCAAAGACAACGGCTCTTTGGACTCATCCTCAAGGCGAACATAGTCGTCCAGATCGTTCGTGCGGTCATCGGGCACCACGATCAGCTGCACGGTCTCGCTCTTTCCGCCGAATGTAAAGGTGACGTTGTCGGTCATAATCGGCAGGGTCGAGGTCACGGTCACGTTGGAATCATTGGCCGCGTTGCGCTCGTCCAACGCCGCGCACGTCTGCGAAAAATCGTCGGGATTGGCGACCGCCAGCAAGTCATAGCGCGTGATATGCCCGTACTGCTTGGGCGAAAGCGCCACCGACGTGTCACGGATGCCCATACCGCAAATCACGAGCGCTGTGCAGCCGGCAATTCCGAAGATGGTCATAAAGGCGCGCTTTTTATAGCGGAATAGGTTGCGTGCAGCGACCTTGTTCAAAAAGCCCATACGGTGCCAGATAAAGCCGATGCGCTCGAGCAAGATGCGCGAGCCGGCGCGCGGAGCCTTGGGGCGCATGAGCGAGGCTGGGGTCTCGGCCATCTCGTGGCGGCAGGCGATAATCGTGGCGCCCACCACGCCCACGGCAAACAGCGCCACCGAGACGATTGAGGACACAATGTCGTACGAAAGCAGCATCTGGGGCAGCGAGTACATATCGTCGAACACCGTAAACAGGAACAGTGGCAGGCCCACAAATCCGATGACGTTGCCCAGCACGCCACCGATCAGGCACGCCCACAGCGCATAGTCCACGTATTTGGACAGGATGCGCCCGCGTGAATAGCCGAGTGCCTTGTACAGACCGATGAGTGTGCGCTCCTCCTCGACCATGCGCGTGGCAGTGGTAAGGCTAATGAGCACAGCGACGATAAAGAAGATGAACGGGAACACCGTCGCAATAGCCTCAATTGACGAGCTATCGCTCTCCACGCTTGAGTAGCTTGCGATATTGTCGCGGTCCTGGATGTACCACGTGCATTCACCCAAATCGGAAAGCTCGGCGCGGGCATCGGCAAACTGCTGGTCGGCGGCGGCGCGACGCTGATCCAGGTCGGCCTGAGCCTGGGCGCGCTCCTCGCTGCCCTGGGCCATGCGATTGATGTTGTCCTGCTCAATTCCAAAGAGCATATTCGCCTGGCGCTCGGCCGCATCCAAGCTTGCCGGCGTGTCGACTGTCAGCTCCTGAGCGCGCGCCTTCTCACGCTCCTCGCGGATCTTCTCTATATTGCCCTTGACCTTGTTGATCTTTGCCGCGTAGGCATCCGAATAGGAGTTGAGGCTCTTGGCTCCCTCGACGACTACGTGGACTGCGGAATAGGACGACGACGTCGCGGCGTCCTCGCTCACATAGAACTTATAGTCCGCCGCCGAAGCAGCGCGAAAGGCGTTGACTGTCGAGTCGGAGCTCACATCAGTGGGATCGAGGACCTCGGCCGTAATGGTGTAATCGCCCGCGGCAAACTGATCCTTGGCGCTTTGGTTCGACGAGCTCGCGTCATTGGCGGCAAAACTCACCGTATCGCCGAGCTTTTTGCCCGAAGCCTTCAGGAACTTCGAAGTCACCGCAACCTCATCGGCGCTCTCGGGCAAATCGCCGTTCACGAGCACCGGCTGATCGATGTTCTCCTTGGAGAGACTTTGCACGACCACGCGCTCGCGCGTTGTACCCACGGCGGTATAGGCGGTCTCGGTATAGATGCCCTCGGCCGTCTCGACGCCATCGACCTCTTGGATCGCGTCGAGATCATCGTCAGTCAGGCCATAGGTCGACTGCACGTTGATGTCATAGACATTCTGCTGGTCAAAGTAAGCGTCAACCGAATCGCACAGGTCCTCGCAACCCGCCTTAAGGCCGCACATCACGCTCACGCCAAGCGCGGTGATGACCACGATTGACAAGAAGCGCTTAAGACTGCCTCGGATTGTGCGGTAGATGCCACGGCGAAAAACCGTCGGCACCATGTCGTTTGAACTTTGGGCAGTGCGGTAGGTCGCGAACTCCCGGTCGCGGCCCGCGTGCTCCGTATCGTGGTTTTGGCTGTTTTGGCGATCCTGGTCCATGGGCGCTACCACTCGATCGTCTCGATCGGCACGGGATTTTGCTGGACCGTCTCGCTCTCCACGCGACCACTCTTAAAGCGAATCAGGCGATCGGCCATGGGCGCCAGCGCGGAGTTGTGGGTGATGATAATGACCGTAATGCCTTGCTTGCGACAGGTGTCCTGCAACAGCTGCAGAATCTGCTTGCCGGTTTTGTAGTCGAGCGCGCCCGTGGGCTCGTCGCAAAGGAGCAGCTTAGGGTTCTTGGCCAGCGCGCGGGCGATAGACACGCGCTGCTGCTCGCCACCCGAAAGCTGCGCGGGGAAGTTGGCGAGGCGCTCGCCCAGGCCAACCTGGCAAAGCGTTTGCTCGGCATCGAGTGAATCGGGGCAGATTTGCGCCGCGAGCTCAACGTTTTCGAGCGCCGTCAGGTTGGGGACCAGATTGTAGAACTGGAAGACAAAGCCGACGTCGGCGCGGCGGTATTCCACGAGCTGCGCCTCGTTAGCGGAGCTCACATCGCGCCCGTCCACCGTCACGGTGCCGGAAGTCGCCGTATCCATGCCACCCAGAATGTTGAGCGCCGTGGTTTTACCGGCGCCCGAAGCGCCCAGGATAATGGCAAGCTCGCCACGCTCAACGGTAAAGCTCGCGCCGTCGAGCGCGTGAATGCGGGCATCGCCCTCGCCGTATGCTTTGATGACGTCTTTAAATTCGATATAGGCCATCGATCGGTTCCCATCTGGTCGGATAACTCTTTAGTATTACCCATTTCGCACCGACCAAATAGGGACAGGTTTATTTTGGCAGGTTTTATATGGGGAAACGGCAGCTATAGATGAGGCGCCGGGGAGGCAGAGAAATCATCGACGGGGTCAGGCCGACCGCCAAACACAACGCACGCATCTCAATCTGTCAGCCAAATCATTCGAACAGCTGTTCGTTTCTATGATATGATTCCGTTATCTAAGCAGGCCAATACGCAGAAAGGCGGCCAACATGGCGTTCGACTTTAAGAAGGAATGCAAGGAGCTCTACAAACCTGCAAGCAAGCCGAGCATCGTAACTGTCCCGCCTATGAGCTACGTTGCCGTTCGCGGAAAGGGCGACCCAAATACCGAAGGTGGCGAGTATCAAAACGCACTGCCGCTGCTTTACGGCGTCGCCTATACCGTCAAGATGTCAAAGAAAGGCTCAAGGAGTATCGAGGGCTATTTCGACTTTGTGGTACCGCCGCTCGAGGGTTTCTGGTGGCAAGACTCCCCGAGCGACGACATCGATTATGTACGCAAAGACGATTTCAACTTTATCTCGTGCATCCGCCTGCCCGATTTCGTCAGCCGAGATGACTTTGACTGGGCAGTCGCGGAAGCCACGACCAAAAAGAAACTGGACTTTTCCGCCGTTGAGCTGCTTAAAGTTGACGAGGGTCTCTGCGTTCAATGCATGCACACCGGGCCCTACGACAACGAACCGGCGACCGTAGACGCTATGCATGAATACGCGACCGAGCAGGGCTATGTCCCCGACTTCTCAGACACCCGTTTACATCACGAAATCTATCTCTCCGATCCACGCAAATGTGCACCGGAGAAACTTAAGACTGTGGTTCGTCATCCTATCAAGCGCGCTGAATAGCGTGGGGCGTCATTTCACGCGCTAGGTTTTAAGCCAGCCAACCAGCCGCCTCCTAGGCCGTCCGGTAATAATCTTGACGCGGCCTGTCGCATCTTATAAGTTTGTTTTGCTAAAGCTGGAAAGCCTCTCAACGATGCGCAACTCCAGCTCTTTTTCTATCAAGAGAGCAAGTGCCGGAAAGCAAAATGTCAGAAAGCAGCGCTTCGAGCAGAATCAAACGCCTGGTCAACACCTATAGCGGCCTCGTGCTTATGGGCGCTGTCGGAATCCCTATTGGCATCATCGTCGGCGCCATTTGTGCCCTCTTTGGTCGCGTGCTCCTGGCGATCGGTGCCTTCCGCGACGAGCACATCATCCTGCTCCTTCCCTTCCTCGCCCTCATGGGCTTGGCCATCGTGTTTGCCTACCGCACCTGGGGCAAAGGCACCGGCCGCGGCATGAGCTTAATATTCGACGTAGGTCACGGACGCGAGGACGCCATCTCCCCGCGCCTCGTGCCGCTCGTTATGCTGAGCACGTGGGGAACGCACCTCTTTGGCGGCAGTGCGGGACGCGAGGGCGTAGCGGTGCAGATCGGCGCTACCGTCTCACATTGGATCGGCCGACGCTTGCCTTTCCGCGACCCCGGCAACACGTTTTGCTTATCGGCATGGCCGCCGGCTTTGCCGGGCTCTTCCGAACGCCGCTCGCCGCCACGGTCTTTGCTATCGAAGTGCTTGTCGCCGGACGCATGGAATACCGCGCGCTGTTTCCCGCACTTACGGCCGCGCTCGCCGCAAGCATGACCTCCGGCGCCCTGGGGCTCGAGAAGTTCGAGGTCGCCGTTACCGCCTCGTATGCGCTCGACCTCCCCGGTCTTGGACGGCTTGCGGTGTTGGGCATCGCGTTTGGCATGGTAGGCGGCGCCTTTGCCTGGTGCCTTTCCCACGCCAAGACCCTTGCGGCGCGGCTGCTCCCCAACCCCTATGTACGAATCGCCGTTATGGGCATCGCGCTATCAGCGATTCTGTTCACACTGTGGCAGGGGCGATACTGCGGACTTGGTACCAACCTGATATCGGCAGCGCTCAACGGTGACGGCAAGGACGCCATCATGCCTTGGGACTGGGCGCTCAAATTCGCACTCACCATTACCACGCTTGCCGCAGGATATCAGGGTGGCGAGGTGACGCCGTTGTTCTCCATCGGAGCGAGCCTTGGCGTCGTGCTCGCCGGAATCCTCGGCATGCCCGTCGAACTCTGCGCCGCGCTGGGATACGCCGCCGTCTTTGGCAGCGCCACCAACACGCTACTCGCGCCAGCCCTCATTGGCTGCGAGGTCTTCGGTTTCGGTAATCTGCCGGCGTTCTTTATCGTCTGCGTTGTGGCTTATCTGTTCAACATGGACAAATCGATCTACGCCCTGCAGAAGCGGGCGTAGAAAGATGTCCAAGCAGGTGGTCTCAACCGGAAACGGCGTCCCACTCTGAGGCTGTATTCCGGGGCACGGTTTCCGCTCGAGACGCCATTCGGAAAGCGCATCCCGCTTTAAAACAGAATTCCGGGACGTGGTTTCCGTCTGAGCCTCCATTCGGAAAGCGTGTCCCGTTCTTTCACGGCATCTTGGCTATGCAAAGTGCTCGAGCGTTACTCCTCGTACGCGCTCTCAAGCCGCAGCAGCCACTCCTTGCGGTCGAGGCCGCCAGCATATCCGTTGAGCGAACCATCGGCGGCAACCACGCGATGGCACGGCACAATAATCGAAATGGGATTACGCGCGACCGCGGCCCCCACGGCACGGGGAGACACAACGGGTGCCTCATTTCCCGGCACACGATGTCGAGCCGCAACACGCTGGGCGATCTCGCCATACGTAGCGACCTCGCCACGCGGGATAGAAAGCAGCTCGTACCAAACTTCACGCTGAAACGCCGTGCCAATCAAATGCAACGGCGGCGTAAACCGAGGTTCCTGCCCTGCAAAATAAGCATTCAGCCAAGCCCAGGAACGCTCAAGCACCGAAGAAGCCGCACCATTTGCCGGACTCACCGACGATATGCCACCAATACCGGAAACCGCGTCGGCGCCTTCAACATGTTCGGAGTCTTCCCGGAGAAGCGTAGAGCCAAAGTGCTCCTGTCCCTCAAACCAAAGCCCTGTCAAACCGCGGCCATCAGCGGCAAGCAAGATTTCGCCCAAAGGCGAAGCAAACGTCGTCGTGACCACCAGCGGCTCCTTTCAAAACTCCGCAACATAATACCGCGAATTGTGCAGACAACCCCAATCGACCCCAAAGTCACCCAAGGCAGCAGGCGCGCAGCGCCGCAGCTGCCGGCCGCGCTCCGCAGTCCCCCAAGGCGGCAGGCGCAAAGCGCCGAGGCCGCCGCCGGGACCAGGACCCGCAACAGCCACGCGTCCCCACATCAGCCCAGCGGCCTCAACCAACAACGGCCCCATCGCAGACCGCTCGCAGCAGCGTCACCGCAGGCGGGGGCCGGGCTTGGTTTTCAGAACACTCCGCAGACCAGTGTGGCGCCTTGTCCGCGGCTCCGAAGGAGCAGGACAAGGCGCCACA